>CAVIFD010000010.1:2362-13599 GCA_963641545.1 bacterium
GATCTGACCGATGTTGCCGGCTGTCAGGATCTCGGAAAACAAAGTGTCGTATTGCGACCATACGGCAGATAGCTGCGCGAGTTTCAGTGAGGGAGAGTTGATCGGACGAATACGCAGGTTCTTGAACAAGTGGGGTTCGAGCGGCGTCAGAGCGAACTTATGCCGGAGAAACCGGTATTCGCGTTGCAGCAAACGATAGTACGGACAGTCGAGGTCTTCATCCAACATCCCTGCCTGCCCGAACAGCATTGCCTCTACCTGCGAATGGCTGCCGCGTTGCTTTCGGATACAGCGTAGAGGCAGACTTCTCGCCAGACGTTCGAATATGTCGTTGTTCACTCCGAAACCGAAGTTGCGGGTCAGGGTGATATAGAACACTTCGTTCCAGTCGTCGTCATAGAGTTCCAACAGGCGGAAGATGTCCGTTATCTTCCTTTCCAACCGTTCGCTGAGCAAAGCGTCCAACCAAGAGGAGATGAATAACGGCTCAATTTCCCGTATGTATTCCAAGCAGGGGATGGAGGCTTCGCGGTAGAGCAGCCAGTCGATGTTTTTTGTCACAGATTCCGGAACAGTCAGCACCAACTGCGGGATCGGATCGCCGTTCGTCCGGCATGTATCGCAGTTGGCATGCTCCACGACGTGCAGGACGACGGCATCATAGGCTTTGTCCTTATCGTGATGGTGCAGCAGCCAGTCGGAAGCCTTGGTGTGGATCTCCACGCCGCCGACCCACAGGGTACCGTCGATTTTTATCTTTGCGTTGAAGAAGTCCGGTCCGGCATCGGTGTTCAGCGTTCCGGGATCTATTACGGAAACAGTGCGACCGTCGGTGGTGATTAGTGGAAGTGCGGGATACAGTTTGTATTTCCAAACATAATGCAATAAACGTTCCATGTTCTTTTCAGGGTTAAGATTTCGCGGACAAATCTAATTCCTTTTCTCTACATTTGCGCCCCTAAAGGCTGAGTTATACGCCTTTTTATTCATTTTATTCTGAAAACGCATGAAGATTGCACTTATCGGTTACGGGAAGATGGGAAAAGCCATCGAACAGATTGCACTCGATAGAGGTCACCGTATTGTCTCCGTCATAGATGTGAATAATCCCGAGGAATTTCAGTCGGATGGTTTTAAGAGTGCCGATGTTGCCATTGAGTTTACGACTCCTGCCACGGCTTTCGACAATTATATGAAGTGTTTTGCTGCCGGTGTGCCTGTTGTCTCGGGGACGACGGGCTGGACGGATCGTCTTGGCGAAATCAAAGAGAAGTGCGAAAAGGAGGGCAAGACTTTCTTCTACGCATCCAATTTCAGTATCGGGGTGAACATCTTCTTTGCCCTCAACAAACACCTGGCGAAGATTATGAACGGCTTCCCCGCGTATGATGTCAGCATCACGGAGACGCATCATATCCACAAGCTGGATGCTCCGAGCGGCACAGCCATCACGCTGGCAGAAGGTATCCTCGAGAACGTTGACAGGAAAGAGCGTTGGACGTTGGAAACAGCCGAGCATCCGACGGACCTGCCTATCCACGCCATTCGCGAAGGAGAGATGCCGGGTATCCATGAGATAACTTACGAGTCGGATGTCGACACAATCAGCATAAAGCACGATGCCAAGAGCCGTGCGGGTTTTGCCCTCGGAGCCGTCGTGGCTGCCGAGTTTACGGCAGGGAAGAAAGGTTTCCTCGGCATGGATGATATGCTGCGGTTTTAACGTGGAGGATCTACGTATGAAAAAGTTTTCCAAGAGTCAATGGATTAAGTTCGGCATCTCTGCCGTGTTGTATATTCTCTTTTCCATCTGGATGCAAAACCTTTGGCTGCTGCTCGGGTTGGTGGTGTTGGCAGATATCTTCCTGACGAAGTATATCCCTTGGGGTGCATGGAAGCGGTCGAAGAACCCTGCTGTGCGGAACGTGTTGGAGTGGGTGGACGACATTCTGTTCGCGCTCATTGCCGTTTACTTCATCAACCTGTTCATCTTCCAAAACTATCAGATACCAAGCTCTTCGCTCGAGAAGTCGCTTTTGGTGGGCGATTATCTGTTTGTGAGCAAGCTGAGCTACGGTCCGAGAGTTCCGAACACTCCGGTGGCTTTCCCGCTTGTGCAGAACACGCTGCCATTCTTTAACTGTAAGTCGTACCTCGATTGGCCCGAATGGGGTTACAAACGCGTCAAGGGGCTTGGCAAGGTGAAGCGCGACGACATTGTCGTGTTTAACTTCCCTGCCGGCGACACTGTTGCGCTGAAGCAGCAGAACCCGAGCTACGACGAGCTTGTTGCCCTCTACGGACGCGACCGTATATGGAATGACAAGAACACGTTCGGGGATGTGATATACCGCCCCGTGGACAAGCGCGAGAACTATGTGAAACGTTGCATAGGCTTGCCCGGCGACACGATTGAGCTGCGCGACAACCAGGTGTATATCGACGGCAAGCCTGCCAAGAATCCGGAGAACATGCAGTTCAACTACTTTGTCGAGACCGACGGTTCGCCCCTCACGGAGGAGCAGTTCCGCCTTATGGAGGTAAGCCGGGACGACCGTAGGCTTGCCGGCGGATACGGGGATCTGTTATCCTTCCTCGGCTTCACGCCGAACGAGAACGGACAGTTCAACCCCATCTATCACCTGCCGCTGACCAAGAAGTCGCTTGCCATAGCCGAGAAGCTCCCTACGGTGAAGAAGATCGTCATCGAGCCGGACGCATGGGCAGGAAACACATATCCGGCATGGTATGAGACAGGCTGGTCGCGCGACAACTTCGGTCCGCTGTGGATACCGAAGAAGGGAGCGACGATACCATTGGACGAGCGTAACATTGCCCTCTACGGCCGCTGCATAAAGAACTACGAGAACAACACGCTGGAGGTAAAAGACGACGGTTACTATATCAATGGCAAGAAAGAGACGACATATACGTTCAGGTATGACTACTACTGGATGATGGGTGACAATCGTCACAACAGTGCCGACAGCCGTTCGTGGGGCTTCGTGCCGGAAGACCATATCGTAGGGAAACCCATCCTCGTTTGGCTGTCGATAGACAAAGACCACAGTCTGTTCGACGGCGGCATCCGCTGGAGCCGTCTCTTCCGCATGGTTCACCCCGATTAGTTAGTATGACAAAGCGCCCTTTCATAACTGCCTTCCGGTGGCTGGTGGCAATAGTGTTGCTGGTGGGAGGCGTTATGGCGGTACGCTGCTTTTGCGTGGCGTCCTTCCGTGTGTTGACGGATTCCATGGAGGGCGCGTTGAAGCGGGGTGATTATATCCTGGTGAACAAGCTGCCGATAGGAAACAGCCTTGCGAAGGGCAGGGTGGTGCTCTTCAGCAGTCCGCTACCGAAAGACTCCGTGTCCGCGCCCTTGTTTCTTAGCCGTTGTGCGGGAGTGCCCGGAGATACGGTGCGTATAGCGGAAGGGGGTTGCAAGCTGGTTCTCCCGAGAAGGGGAAGGGCATATCGCCTCGACTCCGTGTCGCTCGTTGTCTGCCGCGAGGCTATCCGTGCCGAGGCAGGAGAGAAGGCAGTGTTTCGCGACGGAAGGTTGTTCCTCGACGGGCGTGAGACCACGTTCTTCTTCTTCGACAGAGATTACTACTGGATGCTTTCGGACAATGCGGACGATGCAGTGGACTCGCGCCACCTCGGGATCATTCCCCGCAGCCATATCATAGGGAACGCCTTCCTGTGCTGGATGAGCACGGACCGCAGGCGTATCTTCAAACCCATACACTGACACTACACCCATGGCAACAGCATATCTCTCGACGGCGTACCTTGGTCCGGTGCAGCAATACTGCAAGTACCTGCAGTTCGACGAGGTGAGGATAGAGACGGCAGAGAACTACCTGAAGCAGACCTACCGCAACCGCTGCACCATAGCTGCCGCAGGCGGATCGCTCTCGCTCTCCATACCCATAGTAAAGCCCGACACCGAGAAATGTCTGACCCGTGATATACGCATCTCCGACCATGGGAACTGGCGGCACCTCCACTGGAATGCCTTGGTGTCGGCATACGGCATGAGCCCGTATTTCGAATACTACGAGGAAGACTTCGCGCCGTTCTACGAGAAGAAGTACGAGTTCCTCTTCGACTTCAACGAGGAGCTGCGTCTGACGGTATGCCGGCTGCTCGACCTGCAACCCAACGTCGCTTATACGGAGACTTACCTGCCGGAGGTGGAGAAAGATTTCCGTGAGATCATCCGCCCCAAGCACCCTGGCACAGACCCGGGGTTCGCGGCGCAGCCATACTACCAGGTGTTCCGCGACAAACACGGCTTCATCCCCAACCTGAGCATCGCAGACCTGCTTTTCAATATGGGTCCGGAAGCCCTCCTCGTCCTCCGCGACTCCATCCGCTGCGGGATCTCATGCTAAACATTGGCGGGCGTGGAGGATGAGGCAAAAACCGTATCTTTGGCGAGAAGAACGACAAATAAAACGAACGACAATGAATAAGGAACAACAAGACAAAGCAATGTTTGTATCGTTTTGCATAGAACAATATGCCAAAGCTAAGAATATGAATCCGGAAGATGTGGTGAACCTGTTTGAACGGTATGGAATAGCAGAACATTTCTGCGAGTTCTATGATGTACTTCATACACAAGGACAGCAATGGCTGATAGAAGAAATTGACGAAATGATAAACAGAAGAAGAAAATGAGCAAAGTATATCATGGTAGCATTGAGGAAGTGGAATGTCCGGAGATACGCCAATCAAGCCATACCCTCGACTACGGTTCGGGCTTCTACACAACGACCTCTTATGAACAGGCAAAGAAATGGGTAGAGCGGAGAATGGACGATAAAGGGGTGTCTGTCGGTTATGTAAACGTCTATGAACTGGATGACGAGGCAGTAAAGGATATGAAATTGCTCTTCTTTGAGAAACCGACAGAAGAATGGGTGAATTTTGTGAAGAGAAACCGTACCGAAAGGGACTTCGTTCACGACTACGACATCGTATATGGACCTGTGGCAAATGATAGTGTCTACACGCAGTTTACGCTCTATGAAGGAGGCATCATCAGCATGCCGACTCTCATTCAAGAGCTAAAGACCTACAAATTGGTTGACCAGTACCTTTTTCATACGGAGAAGTCGCTGCTTGCCATCAAATTTGTTGAATCAAAAAGAATAAAGATATGAGCGTAAAAATAACTCAAGACAACTTGTATCTGTTGTTACCGTTGAAGATTGCTTGGCTTGCTCCTTGGCTATCCGAAGACATAGGCATAAGCCTTACGGATGCCATCAATCGTATCTACCGATCAAAACTCTATAAGAAACTATCCACAGCAAACACCCAATACTGGCACTTGGGACCGGCGGACTTATACAAAGAGTTGAAAAAAGAATTTTAAGTCAAAGTGGTCCGCACAAAGTTGTAATGCGCCCCGTTCGATAGCAGCGAACTACTTCGACGCTCTCTCTCACGTGGCGGCGGGAGGGGCTTGCGCCGCATCTGATTACTCCATCTGGAACTTGCGGCTTACTTTGACGAGGTTGGCTGTGAAGGACACTACGTTTTGCGCTTCCTGCACCATGTTGAGGTATACCATGCTTACCTTGGTGCTGCCGCTCTGCCCCTGTATGCGCTTCAGCTCGCCCTTCTTCAGGGCTGTCAGCTGCGCGGTGAGGTCTGCGGACTCGGCGATGAGGCTGTCCATGCGGCGGTAGTCGTTGCTCTCGATCATTGCCGCACAGCGTTTGAGGTAGGAGGCGATGCTCTCCGTGATATTGCCGAAGTCCTCCTTCTGAATATCGTTGAGCGGACTGAAGTTGTTGTCCACATGCTCCTTGCATGCCTCCGTCATACGGCGTATGCTGAACACTATCTCGCTGGAGAAGTCGTTGCCCTGGTAGTAATACAGCCCTTTCTCCACGGCTATGTCGTGGTCGAGGTGGATAACGCCGAGCGTCCCGACGCGCTTCACCTGCTTGAGGTGTATCTTCTTCTCCTCGATGGCGGAGAGCACCTTGCGCAGCTCGCGGAGGTTCTCGTTCATAAACCCGCGGACTGCCCCTTCGAGCATCTCTGCGGTGAAGAGCAGGACGGAGTCGAGCTCCTCGCGGCTGTGTTCGCGGAACAGAGAGAGTGCCTCGCGGCTGTCTGTCGTCTTGCTCAGCTTGGCAACCGTGGTGTTGACCTCTTCCTTCAGGGCTTCCTTCTTCAGTCTCTTCTTGTATGCTATCTGATTGCGGATAAGCATATAGACAGCCACGCCGACCATGGCAACCATGGCTGCTATGCCTCCGAAGTGTATCAGCAGGGCAACGATGAAGCAGATGGTGAACGCCGCTCCTGCCGTGATGAACCATCCGCCGATGACCGACAGCACGCCGGTGATGCGGTATACTGCACTCTCGCGGCCCCAGGCACGGTCTGCCAGCGAGCTACCCATTGCCACCATGAACGCCACGTAGGTGGTGGAGAGCGGCAGCTTCAAGGATGTACCCAAGGCTATCAGCAGCCCCGACAGCACGACGTTGACCGAGGCACGCACAAGGTCGAAGCTGGCTTTGTCCTCAAGTATTATCTCGTCGTTGTTGAAGCGGCTGTCCACCCAGTCCTTCACCCGTGGAGGTATGACGCTGAGGACGGTGCAGCCTATGTTGTTGCACGTCCGGACCAATACTCGGGCAACGGGCGATGTGCCGAAGTGCTCCGTCCCTTCCGTCTGACGCGAGAGGTCGAGCGATGTCTTGATGACGCTGTGCGCCTTCTTCGAGGTGAGCAGGGCGATGACCATCACCACCCCCGAGCCTATGAGGAAATACCATGGCGTCTTTGCCGATTCGCAGAGAGAGGTCATGAGGAAGGTGTCCGTCGTGGTTGTGCCCCCCTGTGCCATCAGGTCCATATAAGAGGAGTAGCCCACCAAGGGTACGCCGATGAAGTTCACAAGGTCGTTGCCTGCGAAAGCCAGTGCGAGGGCAAACGTACCCATCATCACCACCACCTTAAACACGTTTACCTTCAGCCGGTGGAGTATCTGCATCAGAAGGGTGAACCCTATGAACGCTACCCACACAATCCTGTCGGTATGGCTGTATACCATATTGGCGAAGTCGCTATCCATGAACGAGCTTCCCTTCAGTCCCTTTATCAGCATGAAGTAGAGGATGGAGGTGGCTGCCACGCCGCCGAACAGGGCGATGGAGTATTTCATGTGCTTCCTGTAGTTGAAGGTGAAGATCAGTCGGGAGATGTATTGCACCACCATGCCGAAGAAGAAGGCTATTGCCACGGAGAGGAATATCGCCAGTATGACGGTGAACGCCTTGTCGGTGTTGATCAGCTCTCCCAGCTGCAATGCCCCGTTCGAGCCTGCTATCTTTACTATGGCAATGGCAACAGTGCCCCCAAGGAGCTCGAACACCAAGGATACGGTTGTGGAAGTAGGCATACCGAGCGAGTTGAACACGTCCAAGAGGACCACGTCCGTGAGCATCACGGCAAGCAGTATGCACATTATCTCGGAGAAATAGAACTGCGCCGGCTGGTAGATGCCGTGGCGCGCTATGTCCATCATGCCGTTCGAGAGTGATGCGCCGACGAATATGCCTATTGCGGCGATTGCCATTATTGTCTTGAACGATGCCGCCCTCGAGCCGATGGCGGAGTTGAGGAAGTTTACTGCGTCGTTGCTGACTCCCACCGAGAGGTCGAACACTGCCAGCACAAAGATGAAGATGACGAGGAACAGATAGAATGTCTCCATAAAGCGTGTATTACATATTCGGCGGCGAAGGTCTCATACGGACATTTCATGGATATTACACGGATGTTACAAACGCGTTACATGCCCCCTCCCCTCCGGATGCATGGTGTCTTCAAGCAGATACTCTATCACCTTCTCCCGAGGGTTGAACGGGCGGAGGTCGTCGAGGTTCATGGAGCGCACTGCCATCTTCACGATGTCTTCCTCGGGGATGTCGGTCGGGAGCTGTTGCTTCTCGAGGTAGTGTCTGCCTGCCTCGATGAGGACGCGCACGGGTATCATGCCCACTATCTCGGTGCCGGTGACGCGTATGCCGCGTGCTGCGGCGGCGCGACACACCTCGTCGAAGGCCGTGTGGAGCGGTGTCGCGTTGATGTCGGTGATGTTCATCGACACCTGTGCTATGCCGTATTCGTCTATAAACCACCCTAAGGCTTTGGTGCCCTTGAGGGTGCCGGGCTGCATGAGGGTGTTGCCCTCGGCGTCCTTCAGGGTGCGTCCCTTCTCCCGCACGTCGAAGGCAATGGCGTTTGCCTGTCTTGTGGAGGTGGTGTTGAGGTTGAAGTTCACGGCAATGAGGAAGTCGCGTGCGCCGACCACCGTAGCCCCTGTCTTCGCCATCGCCTCATCCCACGGGCGTGCACCGTAGTCGGGAGCCTCGTCGGGGCGGGCGACGCGGTCTTTCAGCGACTCGTATTCGCCCTTGCGGCACACTGCCAGGTTGCGGCGCTCGGGCTTGAAGGCTGCCGCCTCGTAGCAATAGCAGGGCACGCCGAGTTCGCGGGCGATACGCTCTGCCAGGCGGCGCGAGAGCTCTGCACACTCCTCAAGGGAAACGCCGCTGACGGGCACGATGGGCAGCACGTCGGTGGCACCTATGCGCGGATGTGCCCCGTGGTGCGTCCGCATGTCGATGACGCGTGCAGCCTCTGCCACGGCGCGGAAGGCAGCCTCCGCAACGGCTTCGGGCTCGCCCACGAAGGTCACCACCGTGCGGTTGGTGGCTGCCCCCGGGTCAACGTTGAGCGGCATCACCCCCTTTACACCCTTCACTGCACCGACAATGGAGTCGATCTTACTCATGTCGCACCCCTCGCTGAAGTTGGGCACGCACTCTGCAATCCTACTGCTTAAAGCCATATCTTTCTTTGTGTGTTTTATGTTAAACGCTCGCGAAAGTAGCCTATTCCCCCGACGGCGGCAAATATCTCCCCGACACCGCCCCCTGCCCGCAGCATGCAAATACCACGAACGCAGGCTTCCACGGATGTGCCACCCCACCGCTCGCACCCTCCCCATCGCCCTGTTCTCAGGCGATATGCCGCACGGCATACGGAAATATGCCGCGCGAGATAATAATATATGCCGTTCGAGATACAAAAATATCCCGCCCTGCATATTTGTATATCCCGCCCGACATATTACCTTTGCATCGGTAAGAGGGGGAGGTCTCTCTCGGGCGATGCAAACAGTAAGAGAGGGGCGATGCTTAGAGTAAGGAAGGAATGATGCTTATAATAAGGAAGGAGCGAAGGTATGAGTAAGAAGAGAGCGGAATGGAACGTGAGGCTGTATCCGTCGAACCTGACGGGGGTGAAAGGGACGCTGGTGAGGGTGGCGCAGAGCGGGACGCTGACGCTCGACGACCTGGCTGACCTGCTGGAGAAGCGCACGGGCGGCTACCGTGCCGACACGACGCGCGCCATCATCAGCATGCTGACAGACCTTGTGGAGGAGAAGCTGCTGGAGGGCTATGCCGTCAGTAGCGGGATAGGGACGCTGGTGCCTGCCGTGGACGGCTGCTGGGACTATAACCGCATACAGCCCGAGGCGCGGGCGAAGAACAGCGCGAAGGTCAACTTCAAGCCGAGCCTGCGGCTGAAGAAGTCGCTGAAGAACCCCCTGTTTCATAGCGTGGAGAGCATCATGCAGGGTCCGCTGTTCGACCCCGAGATGCGTTTCCCCCTCAACGAGAGCATGGAGCGCGAGATGCCGGCTGACGCACTCATCTGCCTGAAGGGGCGCAGACTGCTGATGAACGGCGACGACCCCTCGTGCGGCTTCTATATCCTCGATGCCGTGAGCGGCGAGGTGTGTCGCTTCTTCCCCCGAGAGGAGATACACGTGAACACGCGCGGCACGCTGATGGTGAAGCTCGGCGGCGAAGTGCCCCCCGGGCTCTACAAGTTTCGCGTGGTGAGCCAGTGCACCACCAACTCCCGCCCCCTGAAGACCCCCGTAGGCCACACCTCGCCCGTGCTCTACCGTATCCCGTAAAGACACATATCATCCCATGAAACACATACTGTCATCACTGCTCATCGCATGCCTCTCTCTCCCTGCACCTGCATCGTCCGACACGCCCGTCGACTGCCGCCTCTCGGGGCGACTCTTCATCGACGGCGGCGCGTATCTCCGCTCGCCGGAGTCGCTGCACTCGGGCATTCACATCACGGACCTGCGGCTGGGGGCTAAGGTCCGCATACTCTCCTCGTGGTACACCAAGATAGACGTAGGCTTCGCCGGCAATAAGGTGTCGCTCAAGGATGCCTACACGGAATACGGGCGGGGCGGCAACTACTTCCGCGCCGGATATATGCTCGGCTTCTACAGCATAGACCAGTCGAACAGCACGAACGACTTCGTCTTCAACACGGGTGCCAACGTTGCCGAGACCTTCTACCCCGGCAGGCGGATAGGCGTGTCGTACACCCGCTCCCTCCCTGCGTATTATCTCTCTGCCGGTGCGTTCTGTGGCGACGGGCTCTGGTTCTCGGAGGCGACAAGCCCCGGGTATAACCTCTCCGCACGTGCCGTGTGGCGACCCGTCAACGCCTCGAGCCGGCTGCTCCACGTCGGGGCAGGGGCATTGTTTCGTGTGCCCGACGAGGATACCGAAACGCACACGCGGCAGGTCGGCTTTGCGAGCAAGGGCGTCACCTACCTCCCCTCGCAGCCGACGCTCTCTCTGACTGCCACGGATGCCGTCCGCCAGGTGCAGGCAAACGTGGAGTGCCTGCTCTTTCACGACAGATGGATGCTGCAGACGGAGTATATGTACACCGGTATCCGCCGCGAAGGCAGTCTGCCGTCGTATCGTGCCCACGGCGGCTATGTCGTCGGAGGCTTCCTGCTCAGGGGCACAAGGTATGCCTACGACCCTGTGGATGCCCTGCCCGTCATGCCCGAAGAGCCTCACACCCTCCTCCTCGTCTGCCGCTACAACTACACCAACCTGAACGACTTCGGCTGCGGTCTCACGGGAGGCTGCCAGCACGACATATCCGTCGGCATCAACTACTACTTCAACAAACACATCTCCTCGCGCCTCAACTACGCCCACCTTTGGTTGGACGGATACTCGGCTCTCGGCAAATGCATGATAGACATGATGCAGCTCCGCCTGCAAGTCCGCTTTTAGGGCGTGGAGAATGTCTATTCCTCCACGAACACCACGTCGCTGCCGTACTTCTTCTCTATCTGCAGCAGG
>CAVIFD010000011.1:0-13109 GCA_963641545.1 bacterium
GCACGGAGCCTCGCGCTGTGCAATCTCCGTTAAAACGAAGTTCCTTTTATTCTTTCTTCGCCTTCAAGGGGCTTATGGCGAGGTAGGCAATGAGCGCGATGTACATGATGACAGCCAACGGCTCTGCATAGCCGCTTTCCAACCATTGCTCGTTCATGAGGTCGATGCCGCCGAAGCGAAGTGCTGCACTTACGACGCCCATCAATGCTCCGCCGGCAATAAAGCCCGAGGCAAGCAGCGTACCCTTCTCCAGGCGGGCTGCGTTGAGTGCCTTGTCGTTGCTGCGGCTTCCGACGTACCAGCTGACGGCTCCGCCAATCAGCAGCGGCGTGTTCAGCTCGATAGGGATAAACATACCCAGCGCGAAGGCGAGAGCAGGGATCTTGCAGAAATTAAGTATGATGGCAAGCAGGGCACCGATGCCATACAGCATCCACGGTGCGCCCGAACCACTCATCAACGGCTCTATGACGGCAGCCATGGCATTCGCCTGCGGCGCAGCCAGCTGTCCGGTGGTAAATCCGTATGTCTGATTAAGTATAAGGATAACGCCTCCCACGGTGGCAGCAGAAACCAACGTGCCGAGGAACTTCCATGTCTGTTGCTTTGCCGGTGTGCTCCCCAGCCAATAACCTATCTTCAGGTCGGTGATAAATCCGCCTGCCATGGACAGTGCCGTGCAGACCACGCCGCCGATAATCAGTGCCGAGGTCATTCCCGCTGTGCCTTTCAGTCCTGCGGCAACAAGGATAATGGATGAGAGGATAAGCGTCATAAGCGTCATGCCTGACACGGGGTTGGTTCCCACGATGGCAATCGCATTGGCTGCGACGGTGGTGAACAGAAACGATATGATGCCGACAATCAGCAGACCTATAAGTGCGTAGTACCAGTTGTCAAGCACCCCGAAGTGGAAGAACAGATAAGTCACGACGAGTGTTGCGAAGATGCCTATGGAAATAACCTTCATGGAGAGGTCCCGTTGGGTACGCACGACAGCCGTGCCGACACCGGTGTTCTTCCCTTTCAGCTCTTTGGCAGCAAGACCGACAGCCCCGCGGATAATGCCCCATGACTTGATGATGCCGATTACGCCGGCTGTGGCAATGCCTCCGATGCCGATATGACGGGCGTAGGTCGTGAAGATTTGCTCTGCACTCATGCTCCCGACAGTCGTCGTTATTGCATCGTTACCAAAGGTCAGCACCTCCGAGCCGAAGACTGCGGACATAAGCGGGATGATGACGAGCCAAACGAGGAACGAGCCCGCGCAAATGATCATGGCATATTTCAATCCGATGATATACCCGAGCCCGAGCACGGCAGCTCCGGTGTTTACCTTCAGCACCACCTTGGCTTTGTCTGCCAGCATTTCTCCCACGCCGATAATACGTGTGCCCACCGTCTCGCTCCACCATCCGAACGTGGCAATGATGAAATCGTAGAGACCTCCGATCACTCCTGCCAGGACAAGCGGCTTTGCCTGATTGCCGCCCTTCTCGCCGGAGACAAGCACCTGTGTGGTTGCCGTCGCCTCGGGGAAGGGGTATTTGCCGTGCATGTCGGAAACAAAATATTTCCGGAAAGGAATGAGAAGCAGTATGCCGAGGATGCCGCCCACGAGCGAGCTCATGAACACCTCGAAGAAGTTGATGGTAATCTCGGGGTATTTGTCCTGTAGGATGTAAAGAGCAGGAAGCGTAAAGATGGCACCTGCCACAATCACACCGCTACAAGCCCCGATGGACTGTATGATGACGTTCTCGCCTAATGCGTTCTTCCGCTTGAAACCGCTCGACAGCCCCACGGCAATGATGGCGATAGGTATGGCGGCCTCAAACACCTGCCCGACCTTCAGCCCCAAATATGCGGCTGCCGCACTGAATATGACAGCCATCACGAGCCCCCAAAACACCGACCACGGGGTTACCTCCCTGTATTGTTTCGTCGGCGACATGATGGGGTTGTACACTTCTCCTTCTTTAAGCTCTCTGTAGGCGTTCTCTGCCAGTCCGCTCACCTTCTCTTCTTCTTCCTTTTCCACTGTTGTTTTATTCTTTTGGTTAGATTTCATTTGCTTGGAGCGGCGCAAAACTACGTTATTTTTTTAATCGGACAATTTATGTTTTGTCTACATTTGCGCTCCATTATAACGGATAAAAGTTTGAACCAATGAAAGGAATAGTACTTGCCGGAGGCTCCGGCACACGTCTGTACCCTATTACGAAAGGGGTGTCGAAGCAGCTGTTGCCCATCTACGATAAGCCGATGGTATATTATCCGATTTCCGTCTTGATGCTTGCAGGGATACGTGAGATACTGATTATCTCCACCCCGCAGGATCTTCCGGGGTTTCGCAGGTTGCTGGGCGACGGGTCGGACTATGGCGTGCGTTTCGAATATGCCGAACAGCCTTCGCCCGACGGACTGGCACAGGCTTTCATCATAGGAGAGAAGTTTGTTGCGGGTGATAGTGTCTGCCTTGTGCTTGGCGACAATATCTTCTATGGGCAGAGCTTTACGGCAATGCTCGGCAGTGCTGTGGAGAATGTCGAGAGGAACGGGAAGGCAACGGTGTTCGGCTATTATGTCAACGACCCGGAGCGTTATGGCGTTGCCGAGTTTGATGCCGACGGAAATGTATTGAGCATAGAAGAGAAGCCGCAACATCCGCGCTCGAACTATGCCGTTGTTGGTCTCTATTTCTATCCGAACAAGGTTGTGGAGGTTGCAAAGCATATCAAACCGTCGGCTCGGGGAGAGCTGGAGATTACGACGGTAAATCAGGAATTTCTGAAAGACGGCGAGCTGAAGGTGCAGCTTTTGGGGCGCGGTTTCGCATGGCTCGATACCGGTACGCACGATTCCCTGTCGGAAGCCTCCACGTTTGTGGAAGTTATAGAGAAGCGTCAGGGATTGAAGGTCGCCTGCCTGGAAGAGGTTGCTTACAGGAAAGGGTGGATCGACGGTGCGAAGCTGAAAGCGGTCGCCGCGCCTATGGCGAAAAACCAATACGGACGATACCTGTTGGGGTTGGTAAAAGAATGAAATATAGGGATGATTTTTAGCGGCAAAAAAAACAGTGGGTTTTGCATGAAAAGCAAAAAGGACTAATTTTGCGGCTGCATTTCAGCGTTATTTTTAACGCTACTGTGAGGAAGAAGATTGTTTAATTAAAAGTTTAATGATATGAAAACGAAAACATTACTTTTAGCATTGTTGTCGGGTTTTGTGTTTTCTGTGTCGGCTCAAGAATTCAAACCGCAGGTCGGTTTTAGCACAGAAAAGGGTTACAAAACGAACTTCAAAAAGAACAAAGCGGGCGACAATTGGTTTATTTCTGTTGCCGGTGGTGCAAGTATTTTATTGGGTGATCAGAACGACAAAGCGGATTTCGGTAACCGTCTGAATTTTGCTCCGCAGTTCTCGTTTGGTAAGTGGTTTAATCCGTATTTGGCTTTCCGTACACAGCTCAACGGTGGCGTGCTTCACGGGTTTGAAGGCAACAACGCCGAGTTTATGCAGCACAACAAGTATTTTGCTGCTCACGTTGATCTGTTGTGGGATGTTACGAACTTCTGGGGAAAATACAACGAAAAGAGAGTGTTCCGTTTGATTCCTTGGGTTGGTTTCGGTTATGCACAGCGTTTCGAGAATCAAGATCGTGCAAGAACGGAATCTCCTACGCTCAACGCCGGTATCCTTACTGCGTTCCGTTTGAGCAAACGTGTTGACTTGAACGTGGAGTTGCAGGGTTCTTTGCTGAACGAACAGTTCAACCGTGTGAACATGTATCACCTGACTGATGGTATCGCTCAGTTGACTGCCGGTCTGACATTCAAGTTGGGCAAGACAGACTTCGAAGTGATCGAGCCGATGGATTATGCATTGCTTAACGACCTGAACAACCAGATCAACGCATTGCGTGCTGAGAACGACGAGTTGAGCAAACGCCCTGTTTCTTGTCCGGAATGTAAGGAGACTGTTACGGAAGTTGTCAATAACTACGTAGACAATGTGGTTTACTTCCGCTTGAACAGCGCCAAGATCGACAAGAACCAGCGTATCAACATCTACAACACGGCTGAGTTCGTGAAAGA
The DNA here is from genome assembly GCA_963641545.1 of bacterium. Lineage (GTDB taxonomy): Bacteria > Bacteroidota > Bacteroidia > Bacteroidales > Tannerellaceae > Parabacteroides. The sequence continues at coordinate 4,101 of CAVIFD010000011.1, forward strand.
GAACAACGCACCGATCAAGGTTATCGGTTATGCCGACAAGAAGACGGGTACAAGCGCATACAACATGCAGCTGTCGGAAAAGCGTGCTAAGGCTGTGGCTAAGGAGTTGATCGAGAAGTATGGTGTTTCTTCTGACCAGATTACAATCGAATATCATGGTTCGGACGAGCAGCCGTATAGCGAGAACAACTGGAACCGTGTTGTTATCATGCGTGCAATCAAGTAAAGAAACTGTTTGAACGTTATAGAAAGGCTGTGCATTAGGTTGCGCAGCCTTTTTTTTGGCACGCTCGGATTATTCGTTACTTTTGCGGAATTTTAGAGGGCAATTATGGAATTCGACAAAAAACACGGCTATCTGATCCAGTGGTTGATAGGAATGGGAGATTTGATTGTATTGAATCTTTCGTTCTTTGCCGTATATAAAGGGTTGAATGATTTCTATACAAGTGCGTTGTCGCATAGCCTGCGGGAAGTGGTGCTTTTGCTGAATTTCTGTTACTTCTTCTCTCTTTATTTTGTCCCCATGAAGTTGCATGGGTCGGTTATCTTTATCGACAAGATTGTTCAGAAGGCGTTTTCTCTTGTTTCCATACTTATGTTTCTGTTTGCCACTTGCCTTATATTCCTGAATATAGGGGATGCTGCGGCAACGTTCCTGATTGTCTACTATGTTGTGACAATCATTGTTTTTACCCTTTGGCGTGTGCTTGTCCGTATCACGCTGAAGATATATCGAAGGAAAGGATACAACTTCAAGAGAATCGTTATTGTTGGTGCGGGAAAGAATGGAATGGAGCTGTATAAGGTTATGAAAGATGACCTTTCCTACGGTTTTCATGTCATGGGCTTTTTCGATGATAATCTGTCGCTGAAAAACGTGTTGCCCAATTATCTGGGTATGACATACGAGGTGGAGGACTATGTGTTGGCAAACGATGTGGACGAGATTTATTGCACTCTGCCGGGTACGCAAGACGAGAAGATTCTGCGGATGATCAATTTCGCGGAAAAGCACATGATCCATTTCTATATTGTTCCCGAGTTTTACAGGAACATCAAGAAGAGTCTTGTGATGGAGATGATGGAATATGTCCCGTTGCTGGCTATCCGTCGCGAGCCGTTGCAGGCGGCATACAACCGTGCGCTTAAGCGTTCTTTCGACATTGTGTTCTCGTTGGTTGTTCTGCTGACAATCTATCCGATACTCTACGTCGTTGTCGGGACACTGATAAAGATAACGTCGCCGGGACCGATCTTTTTCAAGCAGAAAAGGACGGGACTGTATGGGCAGGAGTTCGAGTGTTATAAGTTTCGCACGATGTGTGTGAATGAGGAGGCTGATACGTTGCAGGCAGCGGAAAACGATCCTCGCAAGACGCGTATCGGTGACTTCTTGCGCCGAACGAATTTGGACGAGTTTCCGCAGTTTTGGAATGTCCTGAAGGGGGATATGTCGGTGGTCGGTCCGCGTCCGCACATGTTGAAGCATACCGAGTTGTATTCAGCTCTTATCGACAAATACATGGTGCGCCATCTGGTGAAGCCCGGAGTTACGGGATGGGCACAGGTGACGGGTTATCGTGGAGAGACAAAGAACCTGGAGCAGATGGAGGGGCGTGTCAAGAGGGATGTGTGGTATATCGAGAACTGGACGTTTTTCCTTGACTTGAAGATCATCGTGGTGACAGCCTTGAACATGATAAGAGGAGAGAAGAATGCTTATTGAGTTTACTGACATCATATTCTTTTGACGGATGGGAAGGATATTAGCCATTGATTATGGTCGGAAGCGAACGGGTATAGCGGTTACCGACACTCTGCAGATGATTGCCGGAGGGTTGGCTACGGTGCCAAGCGCGGAGCTTGTGTCGTGGATTGCGGCGTATGTGGAGAAAGAACCGGTCGAGCGCATAGTTGTCGGTCAGCCTAAGCAGATGAACAACGAGCCTTCGGAAAATATGAAGTATGTGGAAGCGTTTGTCTCGCATCTGAAACGGACCGTTCCGGATGTTCCGGTAGAGTTCTATGACGAACGTTTTACCTCTGTCCTTGCGCACAAGGCTATGATCGATGGCGGTTTGAAAAAGAAGAAACGGCAGGACAAGGGATTGGTCGACGAGATCAGTGCCGTCATTATCCTGCAGTCGTATTTGGAGAACAAGAAATATAAGATATAGTATGATTTTACCCGTGTATTTATACGGTCAGCCCGTGTTGAGAAAAGAGGCTGAAGAAGTTTCCGAGGATTATCCGGACTTGAAGCAGTTGGTGTCGAACATGTTCGATACGATGTATAATGCCGACGGGGTAGGATTGGCTGCCCCGCAGATAGGGCTTTCGATTCGTTTGTTGGTGATCGATGCAAGCGTGATGGCGGACGATTTTCCCGAGTGTAAGGGCTTTAAGCGGGCAATGGTCAATCCTGAGATAGTGGAGCGCAGCGACGAGGAGGTGTCGATGGAAGAAGGTTGTTTGAGTTTGCCGGGCGTACACGAGAAGGTTTCCCGAGCATACCGTGTTCGTGTGAAATATCTTGACGAGAACCTTGAGGCGCACGAAGAGACGGTGGAGAGCTTTGCCGCGCGTGTCGTGCAGCATGAATGTGAACATTTGGACGGTCATGTGTTTATCGACAACATATCGGCTATCCGTCGCCAGCTGGACAAGGGAAAGCTCAACAGTATCATCAAGGGCAAGGCCCGCTGCTCGTATCGCGCAAAGGCAGTTGGTAAATGATAGAAATTAAACCGGGGGAATGTTTGCATAGTAAGTCGGGTTGCTGTACTTTTGCCCGCTGAAATTCTGCAGAGGGTAGACAAGTGATACTTGGTAATGTATCCACCCCCGGGGCATAACCTGTTTAAATAGAAAAAGACAGATGTACGTAATCGTAGAAATTAACGGACAGCAGTTTAAAGCTGAAGAAGGAAAGAAGTTGTTCGTTCATCACATTCAGAACGCCGAAGGCGGTGCTGTTGTTGAGTTTGACAAAGTGTTGTTGGTTGACAACAACGGTGAGGTTAAGGTAGGTACTCCTACCGTAGAAGGAGCGAAGGTGGTATGCGAAGTGCTCTCTCCGCTGGTAAAGGGTGATAAGGTATTGGTTTTCCACAAGAAGAGAAGAAAGGGATACCGCAAGCTGAACGGTCATCGTCAGCAGTTCACCGAAGTGAGTATTAAAGAAATTGTTGCTTAACGTTTGAAAGGAGAAAAGAAGAAATGGCACATAAAAAAGGTGTTGGTAGTTCTAAGAACGGCCGTGAATCACAGAGCAAAAGATTAGGTGTTAAGCTTTTCGGTGGCGAAGTTGCCAAAGCCGGTAACATTTTGGTTCGTCAGAGAGGCACAGTTCATCATCCGGGTGAAAACGTTGGCATAGGCAAGGACCATACGTTGTATGCTTTGAAGGACGGTATTGTTACTTTCCGCAAGGGTAAGGAGAACCGTTCGTATGTTTCCATCAAGGAAATAGTGGCGGAAGCATAACAAGGGTGCTTGTAAGAAAATAGAAAAGAGGGATGTCTGAAGGGGCATTCCTCTTTTTCATTATGTGGCGGATGGCGGTGGTTCGCCATGCATGGGTGTCAAAGACTATTGTTGATGCTCTCGATGTAGCCAAGTATCTCGTCGCGCCCCTCTTTCTTCTCGGAGGAGGAGAAAAACATCGGAGGGAGTTCTTCCCATGTCTCGAGTAGTTTCCTGCGGTAGGCATTGGTGTTTTCCGCGAGGCGACCCTTGCTTATCTTGTCGGTCTTGGTGAAGATAATGGCGAAGGGGATACCGTTCTCGCCGAGCCATTCCATAAACTCAAGGTCTATTTTCTGCGCTTCGTGGCGGCAGTCGAGAAGGACAAACAGGCAGGTGAGTTGCTCGCGATACAAGACATAGCTCTCGATTATTCGCCTAAGTTTCTCGCGTCCTTCTTTCCCTTGTTGGGCGAAGCCGTAGCCCGGCAGGTCCACCAAAAACCAGCTGTTGTTGATGATAAAATGATTTATGAGGAGGGTTTTGCCCGGTTTTTGCGACGTCAGGGCCAATCCCTTCTTGCCCGTCAGCATATTGATGAGGGAGGATTTGCCAACGTTGCTTCGTCCGATGAAGGCATATTCGGGGAACCCATCCGTGGGGCATTTGTTTACATCCGTGTTGCTGACAACAAATTCTGCACTTTTTATTTCCATATCCTTATTTTCTTTTTGCGGGGACGAAAATACGACAAAAAGGTTGGCAGAATGTCACTTTTTGAGTCGGGAATTTGTTCATTCTGCATTGCCTCTTGAGGAAAGAATAAACAAAATGCTTCGATTTTCTTTTGTGTGCTATCAGAATGTATTACTTTTGCGGCAGAAATAATACAATATGAAACCAAATGGTTGTTTTGAGCAACATTTGAAAAAAATTGATACACAATAAATGATTTCGAGTTATGAAGAAGATTGAGGCGATTATCCGCAAGTCGAAGTTCGAGGAAGTCAAGAAGGCGCTCTTGGCTGCCGACATCGAGTGGTTCTCTTATTATAATGTAAGAGGCGAGGGGAAGATGCGTCAGGAACGCATTTATCGAGGTGTGATGTACGACACCAGCAGCATTGAGCGTGTGCTCATGAACATTGTGGTGAGAGACAAGAACGTGGAACCTACGATAAAGGCGATACAGAGCGCGGCGCAGACCGGAGAGGTGGGCGACGGCCGTATCTTCGTGATACCGGTGCTCGACACGGTGCGTATCCGTACCGGTGAGAGGGGGGATATTGCGCTTTACAATGCAGAGCAAGAGAAATGAAGTTGAACTCTAAAAAGACAAAAATATAATGAGCAGTTTATTATTGACAGTACTTGATTCGGGCAACACGGCGTGGATGATAATGGCAACCATTCTGGTGCTTTTGATGTCTATCCCCGGCATCGCGCTTTTCTACGGCGGGTTGGTTCGTCAGAAGAACATTTTGAGCATACTGATGCAGACGATGTTTATTGTGGCGGTGGTAAGTCTTATATGGGTGGCGTTCGGCTATTCGTGGGCTTTCTCCACCGAGTTTGCCGAGAGCGGCAACCCCCTGGCATGTGTGATGGGAGGGTTGGACAAGTGTTTCCTTCGCGGCATAGGGTTGGATGCGATTATGCCCACGGGTATTCCGGAGCTTACGTTCGCAATGTTTCAGTGTATGTTCGCGCTTATTACTCCGGCGCTAATCCTCGGAGCGTTTGCCGAGAGGGTGAAGTTTAAGGGGTATGTGCTCTTCACGGTGCTGTGGGTGGTGATAGCATATCTTCCGATGGCTCATTGGGTATGGGGCGGAGGATTCCTCCAGGAGATGGGGGCGATAGACTTTGCCGGAGGCACGGTGGTGCACATCAATGCCGGAGTGGCGGCTTTGGTGATGGCTCTATGTGTGGGCAAGAGGGATGACTATCGCGCAGGGCATCCTATTACGCCGCATAACATCACCTTTGTCTTCATGGGTATGTCGTTCCTCTGGCTCGGATGGTTCGGCTTCAATGCCGGAAGCGGCTTGGCTGCCGACGGCTTGGCGGCAAATGCTTTTCTTGTGACGCATATTGCCACGGCTGCAGCTGCCACCACGTGGATGATTATCGACTGGGCGGTAAACAAGAAACCCACCACTGTCGGCGTGTGCACGGGTGCGGTTGCCGGACTTGTGGCTATCACTCCGGCGGCAGGCAGCACGGATATCTTCGGGGCGTTTTGCATAGGCATCATATCCACCTGCGTATGTTTCTTCATGGTGGCTGTGGTGAAGGCGAAGTTCAAGTACGACGATGCTCTCGATGCTTTCGGAGTGCATGGCATTGGCGGTATCGTCGGTTCTGTCCTCACGGGAGTGTTTGCCACGAGAGCGGTGACGGGTGTCGACGGCGTGGAGGGTGCGCTCTACGGCGACTGGCATCAGCTGTGGGTGCAGGTCATAGCAACACTGGTGAGCATCGTCTTCAGCGCCGTTGTCACTTTCGTGCTCTTTGAGGTGGTGGACAGGATTGTCGGTATCCGCGTGGATAAGCGCGTCGAAGAGGAAGGTCTCGACATCTACGAGCATAGCGAAAGCGCATACAGCTACTAAGGCTGAAAGATTGTTTAGGTTGGAAAGTCCGCTTTCTTGTCTCGCGAAGCTCTCGCGAAGGAAGAAAGCGGACTTTTTACCTGTGTAAGAGTGCAGCTGAAGCCATTCAGGGATCAGTTTCGGAAGACAAGACCATCGCCTTTGCGGTCGATAACGATCGGACGGTCCTTGTCTATCTTCATTCCGAGGATTTCTTTCGAAAGCTCGTTGAGGACATACCTCTGTATAGCCCGTTTCACAGGACGAGCACCGAACTGAGAGTCGTAGCCCGCATCAGCTATGAAATCTACGGCTGCGTCGGTGAAGCTCAGTGCAACACCGTTGCCCGCCATCGTCTTCTTCACGCTGTTGAGCTGCAGGGTGACAATCTTACGTATCTCTTCCTCGTTCAACGGGGTGAACATGATGATCTCGTCGATACGGTTCAGGAACTCCGGACGGATGGACTTCTTCAGAAGCTCGAGCACCTGCACACGGGTCTCGTCGATCACCTTCTCGCGGTTCTCCGGCGTAATCTTCTCGAAGCTCTCGCGGATAAGCGACGAACCCATATTGCTCGTCATGATGATGATCGTGTTCTTGAAGTTCACCACACGCCCTTTGTTGTCTGTCAGACGACCGTCGTCGAGCACCTGAAGCAGGATGTTGAACACATCCGGATGCGCCTTCTCTATCTCGTCGAAAAGAACCACCGAATAAGGCTTGCGTCGTATTGCTTCCGTCAGCTGACCGCCCTCATCATAGCCCACGTATCCCGGAGGCGCACCGATAAGACGTGTCGCGCTGAACTTCTCCTGATACTCGCTCATGTCGATACGCGTCATGCTGTTCTCGTCGTCGAACAGATATTCCGCCAACGCCTTGGCAAGCTCCGTCTTGCCGACACCTGTCGTGCCGAGGAAGATGAACGAGCCGATAGGCCGCTTGGGGTCTTGCAGTCCGGCACGGCTGCGGCGCACTGCGTCGGCAATGGCTGTGATAGCCTCATCCTGCCCGATAACACGTGTGTGCAGCTCGTCTTCCAGGCGGAGCAGCTTCTCACGCTCGCTCTGCAGCATCTTGCTGACGGGGATGCCTGTCCAACGCGACACCACATCGGCAATGTCTTCGCTGTCGACCTCTTCCTTTATCATCGCAGCACTGCCCTGCATCTCGTGCAGCTTCGCCTGAATCTCTTTTATCTCCTCTTCCTTCGCCTTCAGTTTGCCGTAGCGTATCTCGGCAACCTTGCCGTAGTCGCCCTCGCGCTCTGCCTTGTCGGCTTCGAACTTCAGGTTCTCGATGTCGATCTTGTTCTGCTGGATCTTGTTGATCTGCTCCTTCTCGCTTTCCCACTGCGCCTTCTGCTTCTTTTCCTCTTCCTTGAGGTTGGCAATCTCCTCGCTGAGCTGTTCCAGCTTCGCAGTGTCGTTCTCGCGCTTGATGGCTTCGCGTTCTATCTCCAGCTGTTTGATACGACGGGTCACTTCGTCGAGCGACTCCGGCACAGAGTCGACCTGCATACGCAGACGGGCAGCAGCCTCGTCCATCAGGTCGATGGCCTTGTCCGGCAGGAAACGGTCGGTGATGTAACGCGACGAGAGCTGCACGGCAGCAATGATGGCGTCGTCTTTGATACGCACCTTATGATGGTTCTCATACTTTTCCTTCAAGCCTCTAAGGATTGATATCGTGTCAAGCTCGTCAGGCTCGTCAACCATCACAATCTGGAAACGACGCTCAAGGGCCTTGTCCTTCTCGAAGTATTTCTGATACTCATCCAATGTGGTTGCACCAATGGCACGCAGCTCGCCACGCGCCAGGGCAGGCTTCAAGATATTGGCGGCATCCATCGCGCCGTCGCTCTTGCCTGCGCCCACCAAGGTGTGTATTTCATCAATGAAAAGGATAATCTCGCCGTCGGACTTGGTCACCTCGCCCACAACGGACTTCAGCCTCTCCTCGAACTCACCTTTATACTTGGCACCGGCAATCAGCGCACCCATATCCAGGGAGTAGATCTGTTTCGACTTCAAATTCTCCGGCACGTCGCCGCGCACAATACGATGCGCCAAGCCTTCGGCAATGGCTGTCTTACCAACACCCGGCTCACCAATCAAGATTGGATTGTTCTTCGTCCTTCGGCTCAATATCTGGAGCACACGACGGATCTCGTCGTCACGCCCGATAACAGGGTCGAGCTTTCCGCTGCGGGCACGCTCGTTGAGGTTGATGGCATATTTGCCGAGCGAGTCGTAGGTGTCTTCCGCCGATTGGCTCGTCACCTTATTCCCTTTACGAAGCTCTCCGATAGCCATCTCAAGCTCTTTCTCCGTCACGCCGGCATCTTTCAGCATCTGCGAAGCCGTGCTCTTCACGTCAAACAAAGCAAGAATGATATGCTCCAAAGAGACATACTGGTCGCCCATCTTGCCGGAATAATCGATTGCCTTTTGCAGCACTGCGTTCGATTCGTTCGACAGGTAAGGCTCGCCGCCGGAAACCTTCGGATAGGACTCTATCCGGCGGTCCAGCGCCGTGTTCAAATTCCGGATGTTCACACCCAGCTTCTGGAAGAGGAAGTTCGTAATGCTTTCGCCCGTCATAATGACAGCCTTCAGCAAATGCACAGGCTCTATTGCCTGCTGGCTGTTCTTCCGGACCAACTGCACCGCCTGCTGTACCGCCTCTTGCGACTTGATTGTAAAACTGTTCAAATTCATAATTCTATACTGTTTATTCGTTGTTTTATCCGTTTATATTCACTGCACGTGGTTCTGCAAAACGAATACCATCGCCCAAAGCAAGTCATTTTGTCAGCAAACGCAAACGCCAAAAAGAAATGTACCGAAGTTGAGGATGAGATCCCGCGTCGCGAAGGCGGGATGACAGGGGGCAGAGGCACTGCCTTCCTCAACTGTCATTCCGGACTTGATCCGGAATCCCA
>CAVIFD010000012.1:0-13082 GCA_963641545.1 bacterium
TCGGCATTGAGCTTGGCGAGCAGCTCGTCCAAACCGTCCTTGTGGAATACCGAAATCAGCGCAGTCTTTATTTTCTTTGTTCCAGCCATAATATTAAATGTATATAATGTTTTTAGGTCGCAAAGTTACAACAAAAAAGTGGAATACGGAAGAATGAAGTAATAGAATTGATTTACAGAGGTTTCATTTAAGCTGCCGATTATCTCCAACGCCACCACAATCCTTGCCGAAGCCAAGTAAAGACGTCGCTACGTTACTTGTTCGTAACCACACCATATAGGTGACGAAATGGATACGAATGGCAAAACAAGGCATTGTGATATAGTGAGTTACTGACAGCTCACGCAATAAATCAGGTTACGGAAAAAGATTGCGCCGTTCCTCCGTGTTTTGCGTACTGACGAAGGATTCTTCACCGACTAATTTTGAACCTAAAAAAATTAAGGACGATGAAGAGTACATTTTCAGTAATCTACTACCTGAAACGTCAGGTAGTGAAAAAGGACGGGACAGTGCCCGTCATGGGACGCATCACGGTGGACGGAAGCCAGACACAGTTCAGCTGCAAACTGACCGTCGATCCCAAGCTGTGGGACACCAAAGGAGGACGTGTCACGGGCAGAAGCACGGCGGCACTCGAAACGAACCGTATGCTCGACAAGATGCGCGTGCGCATCAACAAGCATTATCAGGAAATCATGGAGCGTGACAACTTCGTCACTGCGGAAAAGGTGAAAAACGCCTTTCTCGGACTGGAACACCGCTACCACACGCTGTTGCAGGTGTTCCGGCAACACAACGAGGACTATGCCAAGCAGGTGGAGGCAGGCATGAAAGCCAAAGGCACGCTCTTGAAGTACAAGACCGTTTACAAGCACCTGCAAGAGTTCCTCACCATCCGCTACCATGTGAAGGACATTGCTCTGAAAGAGCTTACACCCGCTTTCATTTCCGATTTTGAAATGTTCCTGCGCACGGACAAACATTGCTGCACCAACACCGTGTGGCTGTATGTCTGCCCACTCCGAACGATGGTGTTCATCGCCATCAACAATGAGTGGCTCACGCGCGACCCGTTCCGCGAGTATGAAATCAAGAAGGAGGAAACGACCCGCAGCTTTCTGACGAAAGATGAAATCCGCCTGCTGATGGAAGGCAAACTGAAGAATGCGAAGCAAGAACTGTATCGTGATTTATACCTGTTCTGCGCCTTCACGGGCTTGTCGTTCGCCGATATGCGCAACCTGACGGAAGAGAATATCCGCACCTACTTTGATGAACACGAGTGGATAAACATCAACCGCCAGAAGACGGGGGTGGTGTCCAACATCCGTATGCTCGACATAGCGAAGCGCATCATCGACAAATACCGTGGGCTGTGCGAAAACGGCAGGATTTTCCCTGTCCCCCACTACAACACGTGTCTTGCCGGAATCCGTGCCGTCGCCAAGCGTTGCGGCATCACCAAGCATATCACGTGGCATCAAAGCCGCCACACGGCAGCCACGACGGTGTTCCTCTCCAACGGCGTACCCATCGAAACGGTCAGTTCCATGCTGGGACACAAGAGCATAAAGACAACGCAGATATACGCGAAAATAACCAAAGAGAAGCTCAATCAAGACATGGAGAACCTTGCCGCAAGATTGAACCAAATCGAGGAATTTGCAGGTTGTACCATCTAAAAAGAAAAGCCATGAAACGTGACATAATCATCATAGAGGACAAGGCGGTCTGCGTAACCGGTAACAATGTATGGATGACCGCTGGAGAAATCGCAGGACTGTTCCACACGGGTGTCCCGGCAGTGAACGCCGCCATCAAAGCCGTCCTCAAAGCGGACGTGTTAAGTGACTACGAGGTATGCCGCTACATTCAGCTTGAAAACGGCCTGTACGCGGATGTTTACTCGCTTGAGATCATCATCCCCGTCGCTTTCAGATTGAACACCTACTGCACGCACGTGTTCCGCACGTGGCTGGTGGGTAAAGCCCTCTCGAAAGAAAAGCGACAGGCATACGTGATGTTCATACAAAACGGGAAAGCCGGGTATTGCTGAACACGCATACGTGCCAACAAAAAGGAAACGGACAGCCCAATTTGAGTTGTCCGTTTCCTTTTTTCGTTTTCATGCCGTCTTTATTCCATTGGCTTTCGGTAATTCGCCTCCAACAGTTCACGCAATCCCGATTCGGGATAAAGCACCTTCCCGCCTAAAAGGATAAAGGGCAGCACCCTGTTGTTGCGGTATTCCTGCAAGGTACGGCGGCTCACACGGAGCAGCTCCGCCACCTCCCTGTCCGTCAGGTAACGTTCCCCGTCTAACGGCGGACGGTAACTTTCCAAAAATGCGGAGAGCCATTTAGAGCCTTTGCGCATATTCTGCACCACCGTGGCAAGCGGCTCGTCCTCCATCGTAAAAACATCGTTGTTCTCGTTCATCATAACTTTGGATTCAGTGGGTGAATAATAAGATTACCTGCCGCCGGGATAGAGCGTACCGATAAGCGGAATCAGCCTTCTGACCTCTTCCGGCTTGTAATAGAACCTGCGGTTTATCTGCGAGTAGCCGATAAGCCGCTTGTCGCGCAAGGTCTGCAACGTGCGCGGGCTGATTCTCAACTGCCCGCAGACCTCCTCGCCCGTGAGCCACCTTTCCAACCGCCCTCCGTCGCTCTTGCGCCTCAGGGCGGCAACCTTCTCCGAGAGGGCGTTGAAGGACGCCACCATCATCTCGAAGGTCTTTTTCTCGATAGATACAATTTCCATATTCAAAACATTTCAGGTTTGCCGCAAAGGTAACGCCGTCCCCCGTGAACACATATCGTTTCCTGCTGAAAGGCTGTATGTTGCGCCGTCTGTCCGGGTTACGGAGCCATTTCCGATAAAAATCTTACGTGAGACACGTAGTGAGCTGTTAAAGCCCCTTTTGTTTATTGCCGAATTTTGCCGCAGAAACGATAAAAAACAACCGGAATATGAAAGTAATAACGATGGAAAGTTCCGCTTTCACCGCATTGACGGAACAGATAGCCGAGATAGCGGCACACGTGCGTGCCGTTTCCGGCGAAAGGAAGGAAAAATCCGCGGACAGGCTGCTGACCACCCGCGAGGCGGCGCACCTGTTGAACGTGAGTACCCGCACCCTCCAGCGTATGCGTAGCGAACATCGCATCGGCTATGTGGTGCTGCGCGGCAAGTGCCGTTACCGTCAGTCGGAAATCGACCGTCTGCTTGCGGACTGCACCGTCGTGGAAGACGCGGCGACACCAACGGAACTGAAACGCAACCACACGCTGCGCACGGGTGGCAAACCCAAAGGAAGGAGGACATGACGTATGGAACTGCTTACCCGAAACAATTTCGAGAACTGGATGCAGAAACTGATGGAACGGCTCGACCGTCAGGATGAACTGCTGCTGTCCATGCAGCCGTTCGGCAAAGCCCCGGACCCGATGGAACGTATCAGGATGTTCGACAACCAAGACCTCTGTATGCTGCTCCAGATAAGCAAGCGCACCCTGCAACGCTATCGCAGCATCGGCGCGTTGCCGTACAAGACGCTCGGCAAAAAGACCTATTACAGCGAAGAGGACGTGCTGACGTTCCTTTCCGGACACGTAAAGGACTTCAAAAAAGAAGATATAGCCTTCTACAAGGCTCGTATCCATAATTTCTTTCAAAAATAACCCATTAAAACATTTTTCAAATGGCAAAGAAAAAAGACGAAAAGGACGTGCTGATAGTCCGCGACGAGAAGACGGGCGAGATCAGCGTGGTAGCCGGGCTGGATGCCGACGGCTCCCCCAAGCGCACCCCCGCGAAAGCGGAGAACGCGCAGAGTTTCCTGCAATTCGACCGCCACGGCGATGTGCTGGACAACTTCTTCAAAAACTTCTTCCGGCAGTGTAAGGAACCCAGCCGCTTCGGTTTCTACCGTGTCGCGGCAGGCCAAGCCGACAAACTGCTGGAGGTGATGAAAGACCTGCTGAAAGACCCTGAAGCCAACAAGGAACTGCTTGCGCCCCACAAGGTTGACACTTCCGGCTACGAGAAGCAGGTAAAGGAAGAACAGACTACTGAAAAGACAGAACAAACGGAGCAAAAACAGGAAGAAATGGAAAAGAAGCAGGAACAGAATCAGGAAAGCCCGCAGCAGGCGCAGGGCAGACGGGGCTACCAGCCCATCGACGAGAGCAAAATCAACTGGCAGGAGCTGGAAGAGAAATGGGGCGTGAAACGTGACGACCTTGAAAAGTCCGGCGACCTTCAGAAGATGCTCAACTACGGCAAGTCCGATTTGGTGAAAGTATCACCCAAATTCGGCGGCGAGGCTTTCGAGCTGGATGCCCGTCTTTCCTTCAAGAAGGACAGCGAGGGCAATGTCAGCCTCGTGCCGCACTTCATCCGAAAGGAGCAGAAACTTGACGAGTACAAGGAACACAAGTTCTCCGACGAAGACCGTAAGAACCTGCGCGAAACGGGCAACCTCGGCAGGGTCGTGGACATCGTGGACAGGGAAACGGGTGAAATCATCCCCTCGTTCATCAGCATAGACCGCAAGACGAATGAAATCACGGACATTCCAGCAAACAAGGTGCGCATACCGGAACGCATCGGAAAGACGGAAATCACCAAGCAGGAACAGGATATGCTGCGTGCCGGGCTACCCGTGCGCGACAAACTTATCGAGCGCAATGACGGCAGGAAGTTCGTCACAACCCTGCAAGTGAATGTCGAGCAGCGAGGCGTGGAGTTCGTACCGGGAACCGGCAGGTCGCCCCGTACCGCCCAGACGCAGGAAGCCAAGAACAATCCCACACAGGGACAAGCTCAAAGCATGGAAAATTCCGCAGCCCCACAGAAAGAGCAACGCCGCAACACGTGGACGAACGCCGACGGCAGCATCCGCCCCATCAGCAAATGGAGCGGCGTGAACTTCACCGACCAGCAGAAAGCCGATTACGCGGCAGGCAAAGCCATCAAACTGGAGAACGTGACCGACAAACAGGGCTTCCACGCCACGATGTACATCAAGTTCAACCCGGAGAAGGGACGCCCGTATCGTTATGACACCAACCCCGACAACGCGCAGAAGGTCGCCCCGTCCAACGAGAGCCGCACGCAGGTGGCGGTGAACAGCGAAGGCAAGACCAACGAGGCGACCAAGAACCTGAAAGAACCTTTACAGAAGGGACAGACTGCTCCGAAAGATGACAAACAGCAAAAGCAGCAGGAGAAGCCCCAGAAGAAAAACAACAAGGGCATGAAGATGTAACATCCCGTGTCCGCCACTAAATCCAAAGTAACAATTCATAAAAAGTAATCAGCATGAAGACAATCATTGCAGAAAAGCCATCCGTGGCACGTGAGATCGCCCGCATTGTGGGCGCGACAAAAAGAGAGGAAGGATATTTCGAGGGAGGCGGCTACGCCGTGACATGGGCATTCGGACACCTCGTCCAGCTTGCCATGCCCGACGGCTACGGCATACGCGGCTTCGTCCGCGACAACCTGCCTATCATCCCCGAAACCTTTACGCTCATTCCCCGTCAGGAAAAGACAGAGAAAGGCTATAAGCCCGACAGCAGCGTGGTGTCGCAGATAAAAATCATCAGCCGTCTTTTCAATGAAAGCGAGCAGATTATCGTGGCGACCGATGCCGGACGCGAAGGTGAGCTTATCTTCCGATACCTCTACCATTATATCGAATGTACTACGCCTTTCGTGCGCCTTTGGATAAGTTCGCTTACCGACAAGGCTATCCGCGAGGGACTGCGCAACCTCGAAGCGGGAAGCAAGTATGACAACCTCTATCTTGCCGCCAAAGCACGGAGCGAATCCGACTGGCTTGTGGGCATCAACGGCACGCAGGCACTCTCCATCGCTGCCGGACACGGCACATACTCCGTCGGACGGGTGCAGACGCCTACGCTGGCGATGGTGTGCGCACGTTACTGGGAGAACCGCCGTTTCACGGTTGAACCGTTCTGGCAGCTCCATATTGCCGCCGACGATGGCAACGGCGAAGTGGTGAAATTCTCCTCTTCCGAGAAGTGGAAAGCAAAAGAGCCTGCGACGGAACTATATAATAAGGTGAAGGAAGCAGGCACAGCCACTGTCACGAAAGCAGAACGCAAGGAGAAGACGGAGGACACTCCGCTCCTGTACGACCTGACCACACTCCAGAAAGAAGCCAACGCCAAGCACGGCTTCACGGCAGAACAGACGCTTGAAATCGCACAGAAACTCTACGAGAAGAAACTCATCACCTATCCGAGAACCGGAAGCCGCTACATCCCCGAAGACGTGTTCGCGGAAATCCCCAAGCTACTCGCCTTCATCGGCAATTTGCCCGAATGGAAAGAGAAAATCAATCCGAAAACCGTGCCTACACGCCGCAGCGTGGACGGCGGCAAGGTAACAGACCACCATGCTTTGCTCGTCACTGGCGAGAAACCGCTGTTCCTCTCTAAAGAGGACAATATCATCTATCAGATGATAGCCGGACGCATGATCGAGGCTTTCTCTGAAAAATGCGTCAAGGACACCGCCACCGTCATGGCAGAGTGTGCCGGAGTGGAATTTATGGCAAAAGGCAGCATCATCAAACAAGCCGGGTGGCGTGCCGTCTATGGTGAGGAAGAGAAAGAGGAAACCACCATTCCCGGCTGGCAGGAAGGCGACACGCTGGTACTGAAAGCCGCCTCCATCACGGAGGGAAAGACCAAACCCAAGCCGCTGCATACCGAAGCCTCTCTGCTGTCCGCTATGGAAACGGCTGGCAAGGAGATAGAGGACGACACGCTGCGTCAGGCTTTGAAAGACTGTGGCATCGGAACGCCTGCCACCCGTGCCGCCATCATCGAAACACTTTTCAGACGCGGCTACATGGAACGCTGCAAGAAGTCGCTCGTACCCACCGAAAAGGGGCTTGCCCTCTACTCGGTCGTGAAGACGATGCGCGTCGCCGACGTCGCCATGACGGGCGAATGGGAGAAGGAACTGGCACGCATCGAGCGCGGAGAGCTGCCCGCCGATACCTTCCACAAGGAGATAGAGGCGTACACGCGGGAAATTACCTCCGAACTGCTCTCGTGCGACAAGCTGTTCGCCCGCAGGGATTCCGGCTGCAAGTGTCCCAAGTGCGGGACGGGCAGTATGCAATTCTACGGCAAGGTTGTTCGCTGCGACAACGCGGAGTGCGGGCTGCCCGTGTTCCGCCTGAAGGCAAACCGTATCCTCACCGATGACGAGATCAAAGACCTGCTCACCGAGGGACACACGAAACTGCTCAAAGGGTTCAAGAGCAAGCAGGGCAAGAGCTTCGATGCCATAGTAGCCTTTGACGGGGACTATAACACGACTTTCGTGTTCCCCGAAAGGAAAAGTAAGGCAACCTCTGCGAGAAGAAGAAAATAATGAGTAACTTTGCCACTGATTCAGAGTAATGAACTGTTCTTCGATACCGGATTACACTCATACTTTGGATTTAGTGGTGGCACTCGGAGGGATACCGGGTGCCTTTTCTTTCTCCTTTCAGACAATTATCCCGGTCATGATTTACCAATCCACTAAATTCCAAAGTAATGAACAACAAGAAGAAGAAAAACGAAGGACAGACCGACTTTTCCTATTACGGTCTGTATCTGCTGGACTATCTCCGAACAAACAGGTTTGAACAGGCAACCGACGAAGCCTTCATCCGTGAACGCGCCGACCGTGCCGCCGGAACGTATGAACGGGCAAGGCTCGAAGGCTATCCTACTGCTGGGGCGCAGGAACTGGCGATGAACACATTGCTGGAGGGGCTTCGTTACTCCAGGTACGCCATCCTCCGCGAAGTCGTAGAGAACGAGTTTGCCGATGACGTGCCGGAAGCGAAGCGTGAATCCTTTATCCTGAAGCTGCTTCCGCTTGTCGGAAACGTATTCTCCATTTATGACCTTGCGGACGACAATTTCGCCCTGTCGCCCGATTACGACCTGCTCTATACGGAGCTGACGGGGGCTGTCGTCCTTTATATAGGGGAATATGGCGTTTAACCGCAAACAAAGGTTGCGGGACAACATCGAGGCGATACGGACGGCATTCGTCCTTGACAAGGAACAGAGAACGGCGACAACCGAGGAACAGGCGATACTCCGGAAGTATTGCGGTTTCGGCGGGCTGAAATGTATTCTGAACCCTGCAAGGGAACTGACGGATGCCGTCCACTGGGCGAAATCCGACCTCGAACTGTTTGCCCCTACCGTGGAACTGCACAGGCTGATACGGGAGAACAGCCGGAACGACTTGGAGTACAAACGGTTTGTGGATTCGCTGAAAGCGTCCGTGCTGACAGCCTTCTACACACCGAAAGAGATAACAGACACCATAGCCGATGTGCTGGCGGATTACAGTGTCCGCCCGTCGCGTGTGCTGGAGCCGTCGGCCGGTGTCGGCGTTTTCGTGGACGCCGTGCTGCGGCACAGTCCCGACGCGGATGTGATGGCGTTTGAAAAAGACCTCCTCACGGGTACTATCCTGCAACAGCTCCACCCCGACAAAAAGATGCGCATAGACGGTTTTGAGAAAATCGAAAAGCCGTTCAACAACTATTTCGACTTGGCGGTGTCCAACATCCCGTTCGGTGACATAGCCGTGTTTGACGCTGAATTTCAAAGAAGCGAATCTTTCGGCAGACGCTCGGCACAGAAAGCCATCCACAACTATTTTTTCCTGAAAGGGCTGGACACGGTGCGCGATGGCGGCATCGTGGCTTTCATCACGTCGCAGGGAGTGCTGAACAGTGCCAAGACTTCCGTGCGCAACGAACTTTTCAGTCAGGCGAATCTGGTATCGGCAATCCGCCTGCCCAACAACCTGTTTTCGGACAATGCGGGGACAGAGGTGGGCAGCGACCTGATAATCCTGCAAAAGAACCTGCACAAGACAGAACTGTCGCAGGATGAACGGCTGCTGACCGTGATACAGACGGATACGAAGACAAACCTGACGGACAACGCCTATTTCATCCATCATCCCGAACGCATCGTGCATACATCCGCAAAACTCGATACCGACCCTTACGGCAAGCCCGCTATGGTTTATCTGCACGAGGGGAAAACCGCAGGCATCGCGGAGGACTTGCGACATATGCTTGACGAGGACTGCCACATGAGGCTTGTCATGCGCCTGTATTCGGGCGCAATCGGGCAAGAGAGGGAGCAAAAAGCGGTTGCCGTTGAAGTAAAAACGGAACAGCCTGCCATGAAGCCGGAAGCGACAATTACAGCACGGACGGAAGAAGCCCAAGCCGAAAAACCGCAACCCATAGCCGAAAAACCGGAGATTGAGCCACGCCAAACGAATCATTCAAATGCCGTTCAGCTCACTCTGCTTGACCTTTGGGGTATGCCCATAGAAGAACCTGCCAAAAAGAAAAAGGCAACCAAAAAGGAAAGCAAGGCAAAGCGTTTGCCATCCAAACCGAAGCCGCCGGTTACGGCTGTTCCTTCCGCTGAAACCGTCAAGACTGCAACTGAGAGCAGGGAGGCAAAGCCGGAAAATGCCGGGAAGCAAGGCGATCCAGAAGATATTTATGCCACTTTGGACTGGGAAACCAATCCGCCCATCAACGGCTTCTATGAAACGATGATGAGCCTGACACCGGAACGGCGCAAGGCTCTACGGCTTGAAGCGGAACGGCACAGACAGGAACAACTGAAAAAGTCGGGTGTCAAGGACACGCTGAATCCTGCATTTGTGCCTTCGTCGGATAACAAACCGGAGCAAAAGGAAGCAGCAAAACAACCCGAAGCACAGCCGGAGGCAACTCCCGTTCCTGTTACGGACAATAGTCCAAGTGAGAAAGCAACCACTTCACTATTCCCTGAATTTGAAACGGAAAAGCCGAAGGAGGAAGTACCCGACCTTACGCCGCGTCCCTATCACCGCACGCCGGAAATGCACCTGCGTGAAGGTTCGCTGGTGGCAAACAGGGCACGTGACATCGGTTATCTGAAGGACATCACTCCCTACGGTGCGACCTTCCAGCCGCTTGGACTGACCGGTTATCAGAAAGAGAAAGCGTTGCTGTATGTATCGCTCCGTGACGCATACGAGCGGTTGTACCGCTATGAATCGAACAGACATGAGGAAAATGTACCTTGGCGTGAACACCTGAACACCTGTTACGACGAGTTTGTCATGCGTTATGGCAACCTCAACGCCAAACAAAACGTGAAGTTAGTGATGATGGATGCCGGAGGGCGCGACATCCTTTCGCTGGAACGTGCAGAGGACGGCAAGTTCGTCAAGGCGGACATCTTCGACCGTCCCGTTTCCTTCTCGGTGGAGAACCACGCCAATATCGGCTCTCCTGAAGAAGCCTTGTCCGCATCGCTTAACAAGTACGGTACGGTCAATCTCGACTATATGCGGGTGATAACAGACAATACGGAAGAGGAACTGCTCAACGCCCTCAAGGGACGTATCTTCTACAATCCGCTCGTAACCGGTTACGAGATCAAAGACCGCTTCATCGCGGGGAACGTGATAGAGAAAGCGGAGCGCATAGAGGCATGGATAGGCGGTAATCCCGAAAACGAAAGATTGCCGGAGGTGAAACAGGCTTTGGAGGCTTTGAAGGAAGCCGAACCGCAGCGCATCGCCTTTGAAGACCTCGACTTCAACTTCGGTGAACGCTGGATTCCCACGGGCGTGTATGCCGCCTACATGAGCCATCTTTTCGACACGGACGTGAAAATCGCCTATTCTGCCAGCATGGACGAGTTTTCCGTGGCGTGCGGCTACCGTACCATGAAAATAACGGACGAGTTTCTGGTAAAGGGCTATTACCGGAACTATGACGGTATGCACTTGTTGAAACACGCCCTGCACAACACCTGCCCTGATATGATGAAATCCATCGGCAAGGACGAAAACGGCAATGACATCAAAGTGCGTGACAGCGAGGGCATACAGCTTGCCAACGCCAAGATTGACGAAATCCGTAACGGATTCTCGGAATGGCTGGAGGAACAGTCGCCGCAGTTCAAGGAACGGCTGACCACCATGTATAACCGCAAGTTCAACTGTTTCGTGCGCCCGAAGTATGACGGTTCGCACCAGACCTTCCCCGACCTCAATTTGAAAGGATTGGCAAGCCGTGGTATTCAAAGCGTTTATCCGTCGCAGAAGGATTGCGTCTGGATGATAAAACAGAACGGCGGTGGAATCTGTGATCACGAGGTGCTGCGCCCATAAGGGCATACTGTAAATGTAGGTTTGGCAACCTACCCAGCAAGGGTTTTCTACGCTGGTCATCAGCCAACTTATCCACTTAGCTGAAAAGCGGTGGGGAGTGTAGCATGTTGGAAACGGCATAAGTCGGCTAACTATCATGCCGCTACTGAATGTCAAGATGAAACGATGAATACGAGGATGAAGACTATACTGTTTGAACGACAGTCCAAGACGTTAGTTGGTAAACACAGACCTAAGGTAGTTATAAAGGTCTGTCTGCAATACTTCCACTTTCCGACTTCGAGTGCGAGAGCAGAAAACCGATTGCAGGTCAGCCGCAATAAGCGGAAAAGGACGAAAATCGCATCCGACAATTCATCAAGCCAATAGTTACAGTATTGCTTAAATGGGGATTACCTAAACCGAAGTGCCAACAAATGGCTATAGGAAATGGGTTTCTTGAAAATTCGGCAAGGTAACAGAGTCTCCGTAGTAGTCCGAGCAAGGGAAAACCTTGTACATGGCGAAGGGAGACAGTGTGTTATTTTTAATATGTTAAATGAATGATGTGTGAGACATTATGAGAAATTCAGAAAATGTATTAAACAGTCTGGCTGGGCATAGCCAAGACCTAAATTACAAGTTTGAAAGACTTTACAGATTGTTGTTCAATGAGAATCTGTTTGCAGAAGCCTATCAGCGGTTGTCCCGAAATCCCGGCAACTGCACAAAAGGAACTGACGGACAGACAATAGACGGAACAAGCCTAAAGCGCATCCGTGACATCATAGAACAACTAAAGGATGAAAGCTACCGTCCTTGTCCTGCAAGAAGAATATACATACCCAAAAAGAATGGGAAACTCCGTCCATTGGGTATCCCTTCTTTCAAGGACAAACTCGTTCAAGAAGTAGTAAGAATGATACTTGAAGCAATTTACGAGGGACACTTTGAGGATTGCTCGCATGGCTTTAGACCACACAGAGGGTGTCATACTGCTATGGCTTCCTTGCAAAAGGGAGGTTCGGGAACAAGATGGTTCATAGAGGGTGACATCAAGGGATTCTTCGACAACATCAACCATGATGTTCTCATAAGCATCCTTAATGAACGCATCCACGATGAGAGATTCTTGCGACTGATACGAAAATTCTTGAAAGCGGGTTACTTGGAGCAGTGGGAATACAAGAACTCCTACATAGGCACTCCACAAGGCGGTATCATCAGTCCTATCTTGGCGAATGTCTATTTGGATAAACTCGACAAATTCATGTTGAGATATATCGAGACATTCAATAAGGGTAAGGCACGGCAACGCAATCCCGAATACAAGAGGGTTGCAAGTCGTAAAGACAAACGAGTAAAGAAACTGAAGAATGAACAGGACGAGCAGAAGAAAGGTGTTTTACGTTCAGAGATAGCATCACTGCATCGTGAAATGCAAAAACTTCCTGCAACTCTTGACATGGACGACAACTTCAAGAGAATGAAATACGTGCGGTATGCAGACGATTTTCTGATTTGTGTTATCGGAAGCAAGGCTGACTGCCAAAAGGCAAAAGAAGACATTAAAAACTTCTTGCAGGAACGGCTAAGACTTCAACTCTCAGACGAAAAGACACTTATCACAAATGCACATGATACTGCAAAATTTCTTGGCTTTGAGGTAACAGTCCGCAGTACAAACAAGACGAAAAAGGATTACAGAGGGATTCCAATTCGTTCCCTTGACCATAAAGTTGTCTTATTGTTGCCATTTGAGGCGATGAGAAAGAAACTGATGGAGTACGATGCTATGCGCATTGTTATCAAGGATGGCAAGGAAGTATGGGAATCAACCTCTCGTCCTTATC
>CAVIFD010000013.1:0-1954 GCA_963641545.1 bacterium
GCAAAGCCTATCTCCGTCACAGAGCCGCACCCCGGAGTGTAGGGGACAAGCCGGCGGTTGCACACCTTGGCAACGTCGGGATTGAACAGCGGACCTACAACGAAGTTTGCTCCCAGTTGGAGGAAGAGAGCCGCAGTGGCTGCATCGACAACAGAGCCGACACCAATGATCATCTCCGGACATTCCTTTTCGGCATATTTCACAAGAGAGGCAAACACCTCGTGCGCAAAGTCGCCGCGGTTGGTGAACTCGAAGGCACGCACGCCCCCGTCGTAGCAGGCACGAAGCACATGCTGCGCCGTCGATGCATCCTTATTATAATACACGGGAACCATGCCGGTGCCGGTGATAGCTTCCAATACTTGTAGCTTGCTGAATCTTGCCATTTCGTTTGGGTTGTTTGATAGTAATGCCTATGTCGTTATCTCGAAACGCGTCCCGAGCCGTCGCCTTTCATCAGTTTCTCCACCTCGCCTACCGTCACCTGGTTGTAGTCGCCATAAACAGTATGTTTCAAACAGGAAGCAGCCACGGCAAAGTCGAGAGCCTTCCCGTCGTCGGGATAGGTGAGGAGACCATATATCAGTCCGCCCATGAAAGAGTCGCCGCCGCCCACGCGGTCCACGATATGGGTGATGTCGTAGCGGCGCGACCTATGCAGCTTGCCGTCGGAGTAAAGAACGCCACCCCATGTGTTGTGGTTGGCATTGATGGAGCCGCGCAGGGTGATGATGACCTTCTTTGCCCGCGGGAAACGTGCCATCAGCCGGGTACATACCGATTCAAACTTGGCGGCATCCACCTCGCCGGCAGTATGTGCCACGTCGAACGCTTCGGGCTTTATGCCGAACACCTTCTCTGCATCTTCTTCGTTACCTAATATGATGTCGCACCCCTCAACCAGATGTGGCATGACCTCGGAAGCCGTCTTGCCGTATTTCCAGAGGTTCTTGCGGTAGTTCAGGTCGCACGACACAGTCACGCCCATGCGGTTTGCCGTCTGTATGGCTTCAAGGCACACCTTGGCAGCCCCTTCGGATATTGCCGGCGTGATACCCGTCCAGTGGAACCACGACGCACCCCTTAGGACCTTCTCCCAGTCTATCATCCCGGGCTGTATCTCGGCAATGGCGGAATGGGCACGGTCGTAGATAACCTTGCTAGCACGCGCCACGGCTCCCGTCTCGAGGAAATAGATACCCATGCGGTCGCCGCCATACACTATATGCGAAGTGCCTACGCCGTACCTGCGCAGGTCCATCACCGCAGCACGGGCAAGGTCGTTTTCCGGCAGACGGGTGACAAACTCTGTGGCAATGCCGTAGTTGGCAAGCGACACGGCAACATTAGCCTCGCCGCCGCCGAAGGTGGCATTAAGGCTGTTGCTCTGACTGAAACGGAGATAATCCGGCGTAGCAAGCCGCAACATGATCTCTCCGAAGGTGATCACTTTATTTTCCATGGTATCCAAACTGTATGTGTTATTTCCCGAGTATTGCCATCGTGTCGGAGGCAATCATATATTCCTCGTCGGTCGGCACGACGATGATCGTGACCTTGCTGTCCGGAGTGCTTATCACCATTTCCTCGCCGCGCATGCCTTCGTTCTTCGCGCTGTCGATCTTCATGCCCATGTATTCCATGTTCTCGCAAACAATCTGACGGGTCGTCCACTGGTTTTCGCCGACACCGCCGGTCCACACCAGGATGTCGCATCCGCCCATGGCAGCCGTATATGCCCCGATATATTTCTTGATACGGTAGTTATACACTTCAAGAGCCATGGCAGCACGTTTGTTGCCTTCCTTTATTGCAGCATCCACCTCGCGCATGTCGGAAGAGACGCCGGAAAGCCCCATCACGCCGCTTCGTTTGTTGATAAGGTTCGACAGCCCCTTCCCGTCAAGGTTCTCCTTGTCCATGATAAAAGATAGCGCACCGGCATCCACGTCGC
>CAVIFD010000013.1:1964-5508 GCA_963641545.1 bacterium
CCCATCAAGAGGCCCTCGACAGGAGTAAGACCCATAGAGGTATCCACACACTTGCCATGGTCTATTGCCGCGATGGAGCCGCCATTGCCTATGTGGGCAGTGATGATACGCTGCTTGTTGTAATCAACGCCGAGGATGTCGCAGGCGCGGTGCGACACGTAGCGGTGGCTTGTCCCGTGGAAACCATAACGGCGCACACCGTATTTCGTGTACATCTCATACGGCAAGCCATACATATATGCCTTCTCCGGCATTGTCTGATGGAAAGCAGTGTCGAACACACCCACCTGTGGGATGCCCGGTATCAATGCCTCCATTGCCGCAATGCCTTTCAGGTTCGCAGGGTTATGCAGCGGCGCAAGGTCGGAGCACTCCACAACCTTGTCGAGCACTTCCTTCGTCAGCAACACGCTGGATGCGAACTTCTCCCCTCCGTGCACCACGCGGTGCCCCACGGCACCTATCTCGTCGTACGACTTGATGCAGCCGTATGTCTCGTCGGTGAGGACACTAAGGATAAACCCTATGCCTTCCTGATGCCCCGGGATCTCCTTTTCCAGCACCACCTTCTTGCCGTCCGCAGCCGTCAGCTTCAGGAACGCGCCCGGCAGACCTATCTTCTCTATTCCTCCCTGCGCCATCACGCCGCCGGAGGTCATATCAAACAACTTATACTTGATGGAACTGCTGCCGCAGTTCAAAACCAATACTTTCATATCTCTATCCCGTTTTATGTGGTTATTTGGCGGCAGCTTTCAAGCCGATACTCTGATTGCAGGCGATTGCCACCATCTTGTATACATCATCAACCGAACAGCCGCGCGAAAGGTCGTTGACGGGAGCAGCCATCCCCTGAAGGATCGGGCCGACAGCTTCGGCATCGCCCAGACGCTGCACCAGTTTGTATGCAATATTTCCCACTTCCAGCGTCGGGAACACCAACACATTAGCTTTGCCTGCCACTTCGCTCCCGGGAGCTTTCAGCGCGGCGACCTTTTCCACCAGCGCCGCGTCGCTTTGCAGCTCGCCGTCGATCTTCAAGTCCGGTGCCATCTCCTTTGCTATGCGTGTAGCCTCAACCACCTTGTCCACCATCTCGTGCGACGCACTGCCTTTCGTCGAGAAGCTCAGCATTGCAACGTGCGGCTCCATGCCCACGATGTCGCGCGCCGTGGCAGCAGTGGCAACGGCTATGCTTGCCAGCTCCGATGCGTTGGGGTTAGGCATAACGGCGCAGTCGGCAAACACCAGGATACCTTCCTTACCGTATTCCTTCTTTTTCGTAAACATAAGGAACGCACCCGAGACGCAGCTCATCCCCGGAGCAGTCTTCACAATCTGCAAAGCCGGACGGAGCACGTTACCCGTCGTGTTTTGTGCACCGGCAATCTCGCCGTCGGCATCGCCTGCCTTTATCATCAGACATCCGAGATACAGAGGATCTTCCACCAGAGCGGCAGCCTTCTCCTCAGTCATGCCTTTCTTCTCGCGAAGGCGGAAAAGGAGGTCGGCATACGCAGCTTTCTTCGCGTGATCTTTCGGATTGACAATGGTTGCCTTCGTGATGTGGCTCAGATGATGTGTGGCTGCCAGGGAAGCTATCTCCGACGGGTTACCTATCAGAATGATGTCGGCAACACCGTCCGCCAACAGACGGTCGGCTGCTTTAAGCGTCCTTTCCTCTGTGCCTTCAGGAAGAACGATGCGCTGCTTGTCAGCCTTAGCACGCGCAATAATCTCTTGCATTAAGTCCATAACGGGAAAATATTTTGATGAAATTAGTAATCGCTACCTGTTTTCGTAGGCGCAAAAGTATGCAACTTTTGCAAGACAGGGTTTGCAAGAAACGCAAAAAGATTTGCCGTCAAACGGTCGGCATCGGAAGATTTAACAGTAGTTCGTCACCTCCCGTTCACCGGATAGGATCTGCCGGAGGTCTTCAGCCGAGACATTGATTTCCAGCTTTCCTTTATGCGCCACGGAGATCTTTCCACGCTCTTCGGAGACGACGATGATAAGCGCGTCGGTCTCCATTGACATGCCGAGGGCCGAACGGTGGCGCAACCCGAGGTCTTTCGGCGGGGCGGCGTTGCGTGCAACGGGAAGGATACAGCCGGCAGCACGTATACGTCCGTCGGCAATGATCATTGCCCCGTCGTGGAGCGGACTGTTCTTGAAGAAGATGTTTTCTATCAGACGGGCATTCACGTCGGCATTAAACATCTCGCCGGTATGCTCGAACACTGTCAGGTCCACCTCCTGCTGCACGGCAATGAGTGCACCCGTCTTCTTACGAGCCATATTCATACATGCCAGCACCGTCGGGGCAATAAACTTACCCTTGCTCCCGTCTCCGGCTTCCTTGCCCGAGAAGAGATTGCTGAGGAACTTCCATCCCTTATGCGAGCCGAATGCCACGAGGAAACGCCGTATGTCGTCCTGAAACAGTATCACCAGCACAACGAAGCCGACACTTATGCACTTGTCGAGGATGGCACCCATCAGCCGCATCTCCAGTACCTGTGAAACCAGTATCCACACGATGATAAACGAGACGACACCGCTGAAGATTGCCATCGTCCCCGAGCTCTTCATCAGCTTATAGGTCTGATAGAGGAAATAGGCAACGAGGAGTACGTCGATCAGGTCTTTTATGCCAAAATGCATCCACATATATGTTATCTGCGTAATTCGGTTACTATTCTGACAGCCTCGACTGCCGCCTTCACGTCGTGCACACGGAGAATGTCAGCCCCGCCGAGCAGGGCACAGGTGTTGAGCACCGTCGTGCCGCCGAGGCTCTCGTCCGGCGTGCAGCCAAGGAGTTTATATATCATGCTCTTGCGCGAGATGCCCACGAGGAGCGGGAGGCGGAAAGCTTCGAACTCACGGAGGTGACGCATGAGCAGATAGTTTTGCTCCGTTGTCTTGCTGAAGCCGAAGCCAGGATCGAGGATAATGTCGCACACACCCATCTGCCGCAGCGTGCGCACCTTCGCGGCGAAATACATCAGTATCTCTTCCATCATGTCCGCATAGTCGGTATGTTGCTGCATTGTCTGAGGCGTGCCGCGCATGTGCATCGCGATGTAGGGCACGTGAAGTGCAGCTATGGTGGAGAACATCTCGCTGTCGAGCTCGCCGGCAGATATGTCGTTGACGATTGCCGCGCCGTAGTCTTCCACGCACCGCCGCGCAACGTCGGCACGAAACGTGTCGACAGAGACAACCACCTCCGGATAATGTTCTTTCAGTATCCCGAGGGCTGTGGCAAGCCGCCGCATCTCTTCTTCCGGCATCACCTCCGCAGCGTCCGGGCGCGACGAATAACCACCCACGTCGATGATTGCGCCGCCCTCTGAGAGGATCGTCTCTATCCTCCCCGCGATGGCTGCCTCGGTCTGCTTGCGGCTCGCGGCATAAAACGAATCCGGCGTGACGTTGAGTATCCCCATCACAACCGGAGTACGCAACGACATCAATGTCCCCTTTATGTTTAGCGATTTGTTCATCATACCTCACTTTCGGCCGGCAAAGATATACC
>CAVIFD010000013.1:5518-12153 GCA_963641545.1 bacterium
AGATATACCAATCTTCATAGAATAGCTACGAATCGCTACTTTTGCCGCCACTAACGACAAAGCCCCGAAATCATGGAAATGTCAGAATTATACGGACTCTTTGTCCGCCATCCGCACATCACGACAGACAGCCGCAGCTGCCCTGCAGGATCAATCTTCTTTGCCCTGAAGGGTGAACGCTTCGACGGAAACCGCTATGCCGCCGCCGCACTTGAGGCAGGCTGCGCGTATGCCGTTGTCGACAACGCGAAATATGCC
Source organism: bacterium (assembly GCA_963641545.1). Taxonomy (GTDB): domain Bacteria; phylum Bacteroidota; class Bacteroidia; order Bacteroidales; family Tannerellaceae; genus Parabacteroides. The sequence continues at coordinate 5,777 of CAVIFD010000013.1, forward strand.
GTCTGCGAGCGCACCATCCTTGTTGACGACACACTGAAGACACTCCAACGGCTGGCGCACCTCCACCGCAAGACTCTCGGCATACCCCTCATCGCCGTCACCGGCACGAACGGGAAGACAACAACCAAGGAGCTGCTTGCCGCCGTCCTCTCCGCGAAATACAACCTTCTCTACACGGAAGGGAATCTGAACAACCATATCGGTGTCCCACTGACGCTGCTCCGCCTTACGCGGGAGCACGAGATGGCAGTCGTGGAGATGGGAGCCAGTCACCCCGGCGACATACGCGAGCTGGTGGAGATAGCTGCGCCGGACTACGGCATCATCACCAACGTCGGGAGGGCACACCTTCAGGGCTTCGGCTCGTTCGAGGGAGTGGTGCGCACCAAGGGCGAGCTTTACGACTATCTCCGCAGCACAGGCGGGAAGATATTCATCCACGGAGAAGACAAGGACCTTCTGTCGATAGCCTGCGGGATAGAGCAAATCACCTACGGAAGCGACGACGCAGAGGATTTCGTCTCGGGGCACGCTATCGGCTGTGACCCGTTCCTCATCTTTTCCTGGGAGCAACAGGGGGAGACACATACTGTGGAGACCCGCCTCATAGGTGCGTACAACCTCAGCAACGCACTGGCTGCCGTTGCCGTGGGGCGTTACTTCGATGTTCCCGCAGAGAGTATCTGCCGAGCCATTGCCTCCTACCTGCCCACCAACAACCGCTCGCAGCTGAAAGAGACCGCACATAACACACTCCTTATCGATGCCTACAACGCCAACCCGAGCAGCATGAAAGCCGCGCTCGACAACTTCGCCGCCCTCAGCGCATATCCCAAGGCTGTTATCCTCGGCGACATGCGCGAATTGGGAGAAGACAGCGACAGCCTTCATGCCGAGGTGGTGGAAGCTGTCCGCGCATGTCACTTCGACCGCGTCATCCTCTGCGGCGAGCACTTCTGCCGCACGGGTGAGGGCTTCACGACATTCCCTTCAACCGACAGCCTCCTCGCATCGCTGCGCGAGCAACCTCTCGAAGGCTATTATATTCTGATTAAGGGCTCGCACAGTATGTCGCTCGAGAAAACAATCGATGTCTTATAGAGTTTCTTCTGCCATGTCCTTCTACACGGGGTTTGTTTTTTTCTCTACTTTTGCGCGCTCATCTAACAGTAACACATACACTACACACGACTATGCATGATCTCTGTTGTATCGGTCACATTACATTAGACAAGATAGTGACCCCGAAAAGCACGGTATACATGGCTGGAGGAACGGCGTTTTACTTCTCGCATGCCATCAAACATTTCGGCGACATCGACTACGGTCTCGTCACGGCTCTTGCCGAGACGGAAATGGGAGAGGTTGAGAAGCTGCGCGCCGACGGGGTGGACGTTACGGTCATGCCGAGCAGGTATTCCGTTTATTTCGAAAACATCTATGGTGACAACTCCGACAACCGCACGCAGCGGGTGTTGGCGAAAGCCGACCCGTTCACTGTGGAGGCTCTGAAGAATGTCGAGGCACGTATCTTCCACCTCGGGACGCTGCTTGCCGACGATTTTCCACTCGAAGTGGTAAGATACATGGCAGGGAAAGGACTTGTGTCTGCCGACTCACAGGGTTATCTGCGCGAGGTGCACAACAAGGACGTGTATGCCGTCGACTGGGCGGAGAAGGAAGAGGCTCTGCGATATGTTCATTTCCTGAAAGCAAACGAACACGAGATGGAGGTGCTGACGGGTCACGCCGACGTGGCAGGTGCGGCGCGGCAGATGTATGCCTGGGGAGTGAAGGAGGTGCTGATCACGCTCGGCAGCCTCGGCTCAGTCATCTACGACGGGAAGACGTTCCACCGCATACCCGCCTATCTGCCTCACGAGACTGTCGATGCCACCGGCTGCGGCGACACATACATGACAGGCTACCTATACCGGCGCGCCAAGGGTGCGTCGATTGATGAGGCAGGACGCTTCGCCGCTGCCATGTCAACGCTTAAGATAGAAGCCTCGGGACCTTTCAGCGGAAGCAAGGCAGATGTCGTCCGCTGCATGGAGACAGCCGAGCAGCGGCTACCGGAGATATAATCCCCTAAATCGGTTTTAGAAAATTGGGTTAAAGCTGTCGAGCCCGCTCTTTTTGTCCATACAAGGCTGCATGGAGCCGTCGAGCCCGCTCTTTTGTCCCATACAAGACTGCATGAAGCTGTTGAGCCCGCTCTTTTGTCCCATGCAAGGTTGCATGAAGCTGTTGAGCCCGCTCTTTTGTCCCATGCAAAGCTGCATGAAGCTGTTGAGCCCGCTCTTTTGTCCATACAAGACTGCATGAAGCCGTCGAGCCTGCTCTTTTATCCCATGCAAGGTTGCATGGTGCCGGCAGACCAAAAAAATCTCTAATGATCGGTTTGGGATAATGCATACTCTATCGGAACGCCTTGCTAAACGTTGTCATAAGAAGGATGCAAAGCCCCAGCATGCCGACAGCCATGTAAGCCGTCTCCATATTGAACGCCTGCGACAATGCGCCAATAAGCAGCGGCGCGACGAGCGAACCAACGAAGCTGATGCTCGACAGTATGGTGAGGGCAATGCTCACCGGTGTCGCGCTCTTGGCTCCGACGAGGCTGTAGATTGTCGGCACCATGCTCGAGATGCCCAGCCCCACAAGCATGAAGCCGAATGAATTGACAATGACTTTTACTGCCATCGACTCGGACACTCCTCCAAGCAATGCCGAGACGAAGAAACCGACGAAAATAAATCCGCCGGAGAGTTGCAACACCCGCTGCTTACCCCAAAGACGGTAGGCATATCCTGCCACGAAACGCCCTACCGTCATCATAACCATGAACACGAGGAAACCTATCTGAAGAGACTTGGGTGCTTCAAGCACCGACTCGAAATAGATGCCACTCCAGTCGAACATCGCACTCTCCACCACCAGCGCAAACAGCCCTGCCAGCCCAAGCTTGATGAGAAGCATTTCCGGACGGCGGATGTATTGCCACTTCACACTGCTCTCTGCCGGAGCTTCCGGCACGGATGCCGCATCGTCCTGCAAGTATTGGCGACTGAAGAGGGTGAACATGAATATCACGGCGGCAATAATCGTGAAATGCCAGAAAGGCGAAACCCCCGCTACAATCATCACGAAGCCTGTCAACGCCCCCATACATGCCGCGAGGCTCCATCCGCCGTGAAACGATGCCATGATGGTCTTCCCGTAGAGCCGCTCGATGCCTATTGCTTGAGTGTTGAGCGAAATGTCGCATAGGTTCCAGAACACTCCGAAGCAGAAAAGACTTATCCCGAGCGTGCAGATATTGAGTGCTGCCCCGATGGTAAACAGCGAGAGGGCATAGCCCACGATGCTCGCCTGCACCATGATGCGGCTGCCCAGTTTCGATACGAGATGACCCGCCAGCGGGATGGCGACGAATTTCCCCACGGGGATCATGAAGAGGACAATGCCCCAGTACAGCGCGTCGTCGACGGTGAAAAGCTCCTTGATGTCAGGAATACGACTTGCCCAGCTTGAGAAGCAAAGCCCCTGAGCCAGAAAAAAGAAAAGAACAGCCATGCGGACATGTTCTTTCGGATAAGCATTCGGTTGAGTAGCGTTCATTTCAGTTTTTCTTTTAGGTAATGCCCTGTGTACGACGCAGGGCAGAGTGCCACATCTTCGGGTGTTCCGGTGCAGACAAGAGATCCACCGGCATCACCCCCTTCGGGACCAAGGTCAATAATATAGTCGGCACATTTGATTACATCCATATTGTGCTCGATGATCACCACGGTATGCCCGCGGTCGATAAGTGCTCCGAAAGCCTTCAGAAGTGTTTTTATGTCGTGGAAATGCAGCCCTGTGGTCGGTTCGTCGAAGACAAAGAGCGTAGGTTGTTGCTTCTCCTGCCCGAGATAGTAAGCCAGCTTCACGCGCTGGTTCTCGCCACCGGAGAGTGTCGCCGAGGTCTGCCCGAGCTTGATATATCCCAGTCCGACATCCGCGAGAGGTTGCAGCTTGCGCACGATTTTATTCTCCTCCGAGAAGAATTCTATCGCCTCCCTTACGGTCATCTCCAGCACGTCGTAGATGTTCGCCCCATGATATTCCACGTCAAGCACATCCGGCTTGAAGCGTTTGCCGTGACAGCTCTCGCACTCCAATGTGATGTCTGCCATAAACTGCATCTCCACCGTTATGCGTCCTTCGCCCTTACAATCTTCGCAACGCCCACCTTCCTTGTTGAAGGAGAAATAGGCTGCCGTATATCCCATCTGCCGTGCCAATGGTTGCTCGGCAAAGAGACGGCGTATCTCGTCGTAGGCTCCGATGTATGTCACGGGATTGGAGCGCGAGCTTTTGCCAATGGAGTTCTGGTCCACGAACTCGATGCTCTCGATCATCTTCATGTCTCCCTCTATTCCGACACAGTCCACCGTCAGCCGGTCAGCATCGTCGAGACAACGCTTCACGCCCTCGTAGAATATGTCGCGCACCAGCGAGCTTTTCCCCGAACCGCTGACACCTGTAACCACCGTCATCACATTGAGCGGAAACTTCACGTCTATGCCTTTCAGATTGTTTTTACGTGCACCCTTCACCTCTATGTAGTTGTTCCACCTGCGGCGAAACGCAGGCACCTCAATCCTGTCTTCGCCTCTGAGATAGCGCACCGTATAACTCGGGCTGTCTGCCGGAAGGTTGTTCGCCGCACCTTGGAAGACCACTTCACCTCCCTCTCTGCCTGCCTTGGGACCTATGTCGATGATATAGTCGGCTGCGCGTATGATGTCTTCGTCGTGTTCTACAACGACCACAGTATTGCCGAGAGCCTTGAGCTGTTGCAGCACGTTTATGAGCAGACCTGTGTCGCGCGAATGCAGACCTATGCTCGGCTCGTCTAATATATACAGCGAGCCGACAAGTCCTCCTCCGAGCGAAGTTGCCAGATTTATACGCTGACTCTCGCCGCCGGAGAGTGTCGACGAGAGACGGTCGAGCGTGAGATAGCCCAAGCCCACATCCGTGAGAAACCTCAGGCGGGTTCTTATCTCTGCCAGCAGACGCTTTGCCACGGCAGCGTCTGCCTCACTCAGCTCCAGTGTGTCGAAGAATGTTTTCGCTTCGGCAACAGGCATAGCCACGACCTCGGCAATGTTTTTTCCTCCCACCTTCACATAGAGAGCTTCGGGCTTCAGGCGTGTGCCTTTGCAGTGAGGGCAGATGGTCTTCCCACGATAGCGCGCCAGCATGACACGATATTGTATCTTATATTGGTTCTCTTCAAGAAATTTGAAGAAGCTGTCGATGCCATACAATCCCCGTGCGCCGTGCCACAACAGGTCTTTCTCCTCCTGCGTCAGTTCGTAGTACGGGCGATGGATGGGGAAGTCGTATTTTGCCACGCTTTTCTTGATGAACTCTTTCTGCCATTCGCTCATCACCTCGCCTCTCCAGCAGACCACTGCATCATCGTAGACCGACCGGCTTTTGTCGGGCACCACCAGGTTCTCATCTATCCCCATGACCTTGCCGAAGCCTTCGCATACAGGGCATGCACCAATGGGATTGTTGAAGCTGAACATCCGGTCGGTAGGCTCTGTAAATGTGATACCGTCTGCCTCAAACTTCTTCGAGTATTCCTTCACCACTGTCTCTTCGGCAGTGTAGATACGTATGATGCAAGTGCCGTCACCCTCAAAGAAGGCTGTCTCTGCCGAGTCGGCAAGGCGGCTTTGCAGCGTCTTGTCTGCAGACACCGTGAGACGGTCTATCAGCAGCTCCATATCTTTGGAAGCCATCATCTTCTCGTCTGCAGGCACTTCGTGTATGCGGCAGATGTTGCCACCCACCGACAGCCTGGTGTATCCTTCCTTCTGCAATATCTCCAGTTGCTCCTTCATCCCACGCCCCTCGGGGAGCACGATGGGAGCAAACACAGCGAAGCGCGTGCCCATGGGATACGACAAGACTTCGCTCACAATATCTTTCGTCTGATGCTTTTTTACCTCTGTGCCCGACACCGGCGAGAAAGTCCTCCCTATACGGGCATAGAGAAGCCGCAGATATTCGTATATCTCCGTCGATGTACCCACTGTCGAACGTGGATTGCGGGTGTTCACCCTCTGCTCTATGGCAATAGCCGGTGGTATACCTTTAATATAATCGCATTCCGGTTTGCTCATGCGTCCCAAGAACTGGCGGGCATACGCCGAAAGACTTTCCACGTAGCGGCGTTGCCCCTCGGCATACAGAGTGTCGAAAGCAAGCGACGACTTGCCGCTGCCCGACAGTCCGGTGACGACAACCAGCTTATCGCGCGGTATCTCCACGCTGATATTCTTCAGATTGTTGACACGGGCACCCCTTACAAT
>CAVIFD010000014.1:0-12099 GCA_963641545.1 bacterium
GGCTCGTGCCATAAAAGAAAAAAGCGGGAAAGAGATCTGGTGCTACACCGGCTTTCTCTACGAGAATCTGCTACAAAACCCTGCCCAAGCAGCCCTCCTTCAATGTATCGACGTGCTTGTGGACGGAAGGTTTGAGCAGGCCCTACGCGACGAGGACCTGCTGTTTCGCGGCAGCAGCAACCAACGGATTATCGATGTGAAGAAGTCGTTGAAAGAAAACCGGGTGGTTCTCTACACCTACAATCCCTTTATTCCTGACTAAGCAAGTGATTTTTTAGCGGGTTGGAATACATCTCCAGCATCTTGGTGCGCAGGAATGCTTCGTCCTTTCCGGGCAAGACAATCTTGTCTAACTGCCCCCGGAGATATTCCTCAAACCCCTTGCGGTCTTTCAGTCCGTAGTGACTGCTGAAACGTTTCGTGCCCGTCAGCATATCATACGCAACGTAGTTGCACGGATAGAAACGATAGTGCTTGTAGATTTCCTTATCTATGATGGAGCATGCGGCAGCCACCAGGCTGTTCTTCTCCATATCCTTGTCCAATGCTGCCAACAAATCATTGATGGGGCGCGTAAGCGTGATATGCACGCGGCCCTTATAGCTGAGTATGCCTGTCTCCATGCTCAGCAAATCGTCGCGCTGACTCTTTACATACTCGGGGTCGTCGCGTTTGAGTTGAAACTCTTTTGCCTTCAAGAAATCGCACGGGTCGTACTCATAAGAGATGGCAACGGGGAATATATTCAGGTCCATGAGGTTTGAAACGAAGTCCTTGTCGCCACTCATGGTGAGCATCTTCAAGACGCTGCCCTGTGTGCGGTCGTTCGAATCCTTCGCACGGCCCTCACGCTGTGCTATCCATACCGACTCTTTCGTCTCTGTAATGGTATGGCGGATATATGCTGAGAGGGTACGGCTCACGTCGAGCATCTGTCTCACCGAGACACCACGCTTCACGATGAAGCTGTTGTTGAGGCGCACCAGAGTCTCAATCCACGGACGAATCAAGAGATTGTCGCCAATGGCCACCTGCGTCAATCCATAGCCCACGTCGTATAGCATGACATTTAGGAAAGAGGCATCCAGCACAATGTCGCGATGATTGGAGATAAACGTACACGGTTGCTTGTCTTTGGGTAGGCGGCTGCGCCCCGACACCGTCAGCGAGAATGTAGTCTTGTTTGCCACATCCATCACTGCCGCATAAGCCAGTTTCGACTTGAAATCCTCCTTTGTTTTAAACGAACGCATCTTTTCGGCAAACTCTGCCCAGTTAACGTCCGGCTTTATATACCGAAATGCCCGCTCAAAATCTTCGCTGGCGATAAGCGATTCAATAGCATCCTTCACCTCGCTGTTGTTCAGCGGACGAATGTCGTCAAAATCATAAACTGCTTCCGTATCCATCCTTACCTCCCTTTTCTAATTGTCATTTCTAAGTCTGTCCTCAATAATGTCCGTCAAAACATCCTTGATATCCAGTCCGGCAGCCCTTACCTGCTGCGGGATAAAGCTGGTGGCTGTCATGCCCGGCGTGGTATTCACCTCAAGCATCACGGGCTCGCCATCACTTTCTATGATAAAATCTATCCTTATGAGCCCTTTGGCCCCCAATATATCATATATCCTCGATGCCTCGCTCTGCACCTTTTTTGTCAGTGCCTCAGAGATGCGTGCCGGCGTAATCTCGTCGGACTCGCCTTTATATTTAGCGTCGAAATCGAAAAACTCGTTCTTCGTAACCACCTCGGTAAGCGGAAATATCACCTCTTTCCGCGGCTCTGTGCCGCCGCCTGTCTTGTAACAACCACAGGTCACTTCCGTACCCGCGATGAAACGCTCAAGCATAACCTCCCTGCCTTCGGCAAAAGCCTTCTCGATTGCCGGCTGCAGCTCAGAGGCATCCTTCACCTTTGTCACGCCGAAGCTGCTCCCCCCGTCGTCGGGCTTCACAAAGATAGGCAACCCCAAACGGTTGATTGCCTCTTCGTCTGTCACCGTCTGCCCCTTAAACAAACGGATGGAGTCGGATACGCGAATACCGAAGCTACGCAGATAGTTGTTGCAGACAAACTTGTTGAACGTAAGTGCGCTCACCAGCTGTCCGCACGAAGAGTAAGGCATACCTATCATATCGAAATACCCTTGCAGCCGTCCGTCTTCACCCGGTGTCCCGTGGATGGTGATATAGGCAAAGTCGAAATGCCGCACCACACCGCCTTCGCAGAAGCTGAAGTCGTTCTTGTCTATCGGTGTGTGCTCACCGTCGGGGAGTACCACCGCCCACTCGCCTCTCTTCACGATGGCTATATACAAGTTGTATCTGTCTTTGTCAATGAAAGAGTAAAGCCCCTCCGCACTTTTCAGCGAGACCTTCATCTCCGAAGAGTCTCCACCTGCCACGATAGCAATGTTCTTTTTCATCTCTTTATATCTCCTTTGTCGTTGCGTATGCCCGCCATTTGTTTATCAGCTGCGTCATATCGTCCGGTATCTCGGAATCGAAAAACATCTCCTCGCCGGTTGTCGGATGAACAAACCCCAGCGTCTTGGCATGTAATGCCTGACGGGGGCAAATGGCAAAGCAGTTTTGCACGAACTGTTTATATCTTGTATGAGTCGTTCCTTTCAGAATCTCGTTTCCGCCGTAACGTTCGTCGTTGAAAAGCGTATGTCCGATATATTTCATGTGTACGCGGATCTGATGTGTACGACCTGTCTCCAGGCGACACTTCACCAACGTGACATATCCCAGGCGTTCCAACACAGTGTAGTGTGTCACTGCCGGTTTACCCTGGTCGCCTTCGGGGAAGACTGTCATATGCATACGGTTTTTCGGGTCGCGCCCTATGTTTCCTTCGATTCGTCCTTCGTCTTCCTTCACGACCCCCCACACAAGGGCACGATACTCACGTTGTGTCGTCTTATTGTAAAACTGAAGAGAAAGCCGCGCTTTGGCTTCCGGCTTCTTTGCTATCACCAGCAACCCAGATGTGTCTTTGTCGATGCGATGCACCAGCCCGAGCGAAGGGTCGTTGGGGTCGTAGCTCGGGTCGTCTTTGAGATACCACGCCAGGGCGTTTACCAACGTCCCTGTATAATTGCCGTGACCAGGGTGCACAACCAACCCCGCCGGTTTGTTCACCACCAGCAGGTCGTCGTCTTCGTAAACTATCTTTATGGGGATATTCTCCGGTTCTATGGTGAAATCATGTCGCGGACGTGTCATCATTATCGTCACCACATCTTCCGGCTTCACACGGTAGTTGCTCTTCACCGGCTTTCCGTTTGCCATGATATAGCCGGCATCCGCTGCAAGCTGTATTCTGTTACGCGTGGCACCAAACATACGGTCGACCAAAAACTTGTCTACCCGCAACAGCGATTGCCTGCGGTCTGCAACAAAACGAAAATGCTCGTACAGCTTAGTCGAGCCGTCCTCGTTTTGCTCCAACAGGTCGTCTGCCTGTTCGTCGTCTATCTCATCGAAAAATTCATCCATAGCTAAAACCAATTTTCTTCCTCGCTCTCTATCGGAACCACAGGTGTATCTTCCGGCAATGAATCCGTCGGCATCTCCGCCTCCCCGCTGCTCACTTTCAGCACCAACGGCGCAGTGAGCGGGACATGCTCGCCCTTTTTCAGCGCCCGTCCGCGCAGCTCAACGGCAACAGCCAAATCTTTATAGTTGCCTGCAACATATTCAACATCTATCCTCTCGAACCCGCGAGCCTTCAAGAGGGCGTATGCTTGGCGTAAAGACAAGTCTTCCACATCGGGGATGGTTGTCATTTGCGAGGTCAGCGCGTTTACCGTGACAAACACAATCCGCCCTTCCTTCACCTTCTGTCCTGCGCCCGGCACAATCTCCACGATGGCACCCGGCTCCACATCCTTCGAGAACACAGAGTCGATGACATTATATCGCAACCCGCTTTGCCCAAAAACTTCGGCAGCCTTGTCTATCTTCAGACCTTTTACATCCGGCACCTCCACAGCCTCGCCATGCCTTGTGTACACATCGAGCCACCGCAGCGCACCATAAACCAATCCGCACGCAACAACCACCGCTATCAGCAGATTTCCAACGAACGGATTCTTTACAAGCCGAACCAAAAAGCCACTCATCTCTTCTCTTTCTTGTTTTTAGTCGAGGTCAAAAGTAGGGAACAAAGCCGCTAAAACAAAGAAAGTAAAGGTCCCTTCACAAAAACCTTTACTTTCCAAAATACGATTTTCTCTCTCCTTCAGGCGAGAGATTATCCATTGTATTCGTCCGATACTGTCAGTTTTGCTCTTCCTTTGGCACGACGAGCAGCCAACACTCTGCGACCGTTTGCCGTTGTCATTCTCGAACGAAAGCCATGCTTGTTTTTTCTCTTCCTGTTGGAAGGCTGAAATGTTCTTTTCATCTTCTGTATATGTTTATTTGTTATTATCCGGAGCTTCCGATATTGGGTCGCAAAGGTAGACGCTTTTTTCTTACGAACAAAGCACCGCTTGCATTTTTAGGTCATGTTTCCTAAAAGATACCGCCTTTGTAGAGGTCGTCGAAATTGCAATGTTCGCCCTCTATCCGCTTTGCCATCTCGCCGTCGGGGTTCAGTTCGATTGATTTCTTCAGGTCCGCGAACGCGCCGTCTTTGTCACCCTTGATGTTCTTTGCCCGCCCGCGTTCGGCGTATGCCCTTGCAAAGTCGGGACGTATCTCTATTGCTTCGTCGAACAACGTAATGGCTTCGTCAGCCAAACCTTCGGCAATCAGAAGCGCACCCTTACGTATACACGCCTCCTCATTGAAGGGATTAAGGTCGAGGGCATACTGATAATCCGCCGCTGCTGCGTCTGTATTTCCCAATGCCTCGTGCACAGTTCCCCGCACAAGATACACCGTCTCTTCTTCCTCTGCCAGCGACACCGCCTTATCTGCGTCGGGCAGTGCATCCTTCGGCTGTTGCATGTCGCGAAGCACCTCGGCACGGAGCAGATAAGCATCCGTAAAATTATCTTTCAAGGCAATCGCCCTCGTGAGATCGCCCACTGCACCCAGCAAGTCGCCCGTCGTCCTCTTTGCCTTTGCCATAAGAAACCACGCCACATGATTGCTTCCGTCTATCTCTATCGCCCGCATACAGTCTGCAATCACCTCAGCATCCCTATCAAGCATAAAGAGCACGCCTACCCTTGTCTGCAGTGTTGTCACATCATTTGGCTGTAGCTCCACCATACGGCTTAGCACCTCGAGAGCATCTCCGTGCCGACTCACCGCAGAGTATGCTCCTGCCAAATAGTTCATCGTCTCGAAATCTTCTTTTATGCTCAATGCCTCGCGGAAACATCTTATGGCGTAATCCGTCTTCTGCATACGCATGGCACGCACACCGTCATACTTCAGTATGTCAAAGTTCTTCAGATCGTTTTTTGCTTTCTCCTCCGCGCCGTCTTCGTCTTTCGACGAGGAAAACAATGATGTAAGGAAATTCTTCATATATCACTCGTTTCTTTTTTTTGTTCGACGCGCAAAGATACTATAAAATGCCAATCCGCCCCGTACTATCTGTCATGGCTGACCCTGCCCATTACGTCAGTCATTTCCCCGAAATGATAAAACGTTAGTCCAACTCGACGACGGTGATGCCGGCACCGCCCAATTGGACGTGCTCGTCGTGGTAGCTGCGGACACTCGGGGCGGTGTACAGGTAATCGCGTATCAGCTGCCGCAGGATGCCCGAGCCTGTGCCGTGCAGGATACGTATGCGTGAGGCTCCCACCTGGATGGCGTCGTCGACAAAGTAGGTGACAGCCTGCAGGGCTTCGTCGCCCCTCATGCCGCGGACGTCTATCTCCGGCTTGAAGCCGAGCTTCTTCTCGTGCATAAGGTCGGCAGTGTCGGAGCTGACGAACGTGCTCCGGCGCGTGTCTCTTTTGAGCCGGTTTCGGCTGACCTTCTCGAGCTGCTCCATCTTGACGGTGCTCTTGAGCATCCCGAAGGCGACGACAGCCTGCTTGCCTTGCAGCTCCATAACGGTGCCTGCCGATGTCTGCCCCTTGAGGCGGACAGTGTCGCCTGCGGCAATGGCATCAGCCACGGGGGGCGTCGTCACGTCTTGATTTTGTCTTTTGCGTTCTTTCCGCTGCCGGAGCTTCTCCATCTTACGGGCAACGCGCGCATCGTCTTCACCCTCTTCGCCTACGGTGGCTTTGAACTCGTCCAATGCGCGGCGGGCAAGCCGTGTCTGCTCTTTCTCCGCCTGCGCCTCCTTGATCTCGCGGATGGTGTTCTCGATGCGTGCATTGGCATCGCGGAGGATACGCGCAGCCTCTTCCTTGGCTTCGCGCAGTATCTCCTTGCGCTGTTTGCTTACGTCCTCGAGGTCTTTCTCGTAACGCTCGGTGACTTCCTCGAGCCGCTTCTCCCTCTGGCGGATATTCCGGCGTTTGCTCTCCCAGTAACGTTTGTCGCGCACAATGTCCTGCAGGTATTTGTCCATGTCGATATAGTCCGAGCCCACCTTGGCGGAGGCATCGGCAATGACATCCTCCGGCAGACCTATCGCGAGACGGAAGAGCGGTTGCATGAGATGGCGGTCGTAGAGCATGGCACCGTTGACAACCCCTTCGGCTCCTTCCGCGAAATGCTTCAGGTTCTGATAGTGTGTCGTGATAACGCCGAACGAACGGCCGCGGTTGAACCTCTCAAGCAGAGCCTCGGCAATCGCGCCACCGATCTGCGGCTCTGTCCCGCTGCCAAACTCGTCGATAAGTATGACGGTCTTCTCGTCGCAGTTGCGCACGAAATACTTCATGTGTGTCAGATGCGAGCTGTATGTGCTGAGGTCGTTCTCGATACTCTGCTCGTCGCCGATGTCGATGAAGATACTGCGGAATATGCCGGTGCGCGAGCTCTCGTGGAGCGGGATGAGAAGTCCGCACTGCAACATATATTGCAGCAGCCCGACAGTCTTCAGGCAAACCGACTTGCCGCCGGCGTTAGGTCCGGAGATGATGAGGATGCGCTGCTCGCGGCTTAACGTGATGTCGAGCGGGACGACCTCCTTGCCTTGTTTCTTGAGGGAGAGGTAGAGCAGCGGATGCACGGCACATACCCAGTCTGCCTGTTGCACCGGCTCGACCACGGGCTTGATGCCCTTCACCTCGTCGGCAAAGAGAGCCTTGGCACGGATGAAGTCGATGTCTGCCATGAACTCGTATGATTGCAGTATGTCGGGAGCCAGGGGGCGGATCGTGTCGGTCAGCTCTGTCAGTATCCTCACGATCTCGCGGCGTTCGTCGCCTTCCAGCTCGCGTACACGGTTGTTGGCTTCCACCACGGCTTCAGGCTCGATGAAGACAGTTTTGCCGCTTGCCGACTCGTCGTGAACTATTCCTTTTATCTTACGTTTGAACGCAGGCGTGACGGGTATCATCAGTCTGCCGTCGCGCATGGTGGGTGTCACGTCCTTGTCCACGATGCCTTCCGACTGTGCGCTCCGCAGGATGGATTGCAGGCTGCGCGAGATGCTACTCATTGCCGAGGCAATCTCCCTGCGTATCTCTGCCAGGGCGGGCGAGGCATTGTCTTTCACCCGTCCGAACTTGTCTATGACGGCATCTATCCTCTGCACTATCTGAGGGAACACCATCACGTGTTCAGCCAATGCCGCGAGGGCAGGATAAGGCATTTCTTCGTCTGCGGGACGGAGGAATCGGGCAATGTCGCCGACGGTCTGCAGCGAGCGTCCCATATCAAACAGCTCTTTCTCGTCGAGCCACGTCCCCTCGGGGCGTATCCTCTTTAGCGAATGACGCACGTCGAAGAAGAAGTTGATGGGAAACTCCGCCTCGCCGCGCAGTATGCGGACAAACTCGTCGGTCTGCTCCAGTCGTCGAACGACAGTGTCGTAATCGTCGGAGAAAGCCATCTCCGCAGTACGCTCCTGCCCCAGCGGACTCAGACATTTATCGGAAATGAGACGGCGGACGCTGTCGAACCCCGTCTTTTGTTCAAAGCTCTGCGGGTATATCACGTTAATCTGAGAACTTATAAAATCTCTATGGTAACCTCTTTACGGATGGTCGGACGGACGACAAACTCCATCTTGTTCTTGCCCCGCTTGACACTGAACGTACAGGCATTGTTTCCCGTCGGATCGATGTAAGGCGCATAATAAAACAGATACGAGAACGCCCCTACGTTAGCTGCGTCGTGCAGGGCATCGGCTACTTTCGGATAGCTGAACGTGTCCCAATACATGCAACGTTTGAAGCCTCCTGCGTCAGTGAACTGTGTCTTCGGGTTGCGATATTTCATCGTTTGGGAGATGAAGTTCTTATAGCCTGCGGTGAATTCTTCTGCGGAATAGTCCATTTTGTTGCCGTTGATTTTCTCAATCACGTCGCGCTGACGCAGCCCGGCTACGTATGCCGGCGAGTTCGCATCAACCTTCGTCACCAGTGCCAAGCGGTCGATGTCGTAGCTCAAGCCTGTATAGTTGTATGCCTTTTGCGACACCTTGAATGTCACGTTTCTGCCGTATTTCACATACGGATACTGCATCAACATGAGCGGCACATGCACATGGGCATACTCTTCCAACCTGTAGGATTCTTCCAGCAGCTCGTTTGCCTCACATTCCCAAAGGATACGCCCCGGGATGAGCGCCTGGTCGACCATACGGAATCCGAACTGCAACAGATATTCCGCCTCTGCCTCCGCTGCCGAGCTGCCAAGAAACGGGAACACGTCCATCTTGCTTTGTGCACAGTTGAAACGATAGGTATGTTCCTTTTCGACCATGATTTTGTTTGCCCCCTTGAAGTTCGGGTTCTTGTCGAAGAAGTAGAATGTCTGCACAAGGATGTCAGGCTGCGTGGCATCAACTTTCAGTCCTTTCTTGGTCAGCTCTTTCTCGATACATTCGTTTATGGCAGTCTCCAGCTTCCGGTTGTTCTCGTCGATCGGTGCGAAAGCGAATGTTCGAAACTTACCGAAGTTGACAGAGTCTGATGTTGCGACGGTCTTGAACGGGCAGGTAAAGATCCGTTCGCCGGTTGTCTCGAGGCTGTACATCGAGAAAGCCGTTGCCAACTGGTCTTCCGTGATCGAGTTCGCCTTCTTGCAATCTTTCTTTACCATCACCTGCTTCGATTCGGTGGAGAGGTTCGAGATTGTAAGTATCACATCACTTTTGCCGGCAGGGTTGAGCAGCTCACCGATCTCCTCAGAAGAGATATCTGCCACCGACACGCCGTCGATCGCTTCCACAACGTCGCCTTGCTTCATGCCTGCAAGCTCAGCCGAAGAGTAGGGCGTGACACCCGTGACCACGGGCTTAAGCGTTCCCCAGTTATTACTTTGACTGATATCGTAGGTAAATCCCAATCTGCAAATCTCTGCATTCCGGCTCTGTGCATAACCGGTCTGGATGGCAAACAATAATGATACGCTCAGAACAAATCTCTTCATCATACCTGTAGTGTTGTTGTGAAATACGAGTGGCAAAGGTATGGATATTTTGACAGGTTGCGGAATTGTTGGCAGCATATTTGATACCTCCCATGCGTGTGAACGGCAGTGTGGCTTCTTCTGCGGGCGAAGTGTCGGCGGAGGGGTTTTGCCATACGGCGTTGACAAATAACAGATAGCAAGAAAAACAAGATAGTTATGAGCAAGAAGAATGTAAGCGAAAACGAAAAAACGGCAGAGAAAACAGCTTGTCAGGAGAGTGAAGAAGCGACAAATTTGCAGCAGGAACAGGAAAATGCGGCAGAAGAATGTGCAGAGGCTGACATTGTGACCGAGGAACCGGAGATATTGAAAAAGAAATACGACGAGCTGAACGACTCGCACCTTCGTTTGATGGCAGAGTTCGACAATTACCGCAAACGCACCTTGCGTGAGAAGGCAGACCTTATCAAAAGCGGCGGCGAGGGCGCACTGAAGAACTTGTTGCCAGTTGTGGATGATTTCGAACGTGCCTTGCAGAATATCCGTACCTCCGGCGAGGTGGAAGCCGTGAAAGAAGGTGTGGAGCTTATCTATTCCAAGTTCGTGGCTTACCTCTCCCGGCAAGGGGTGAAAGCGATAGAGGCTGTAGGGCAGCCTTTCAACACGGAGATGTTTGAAGCAGTGGCTACGATTCCTGCGCCGGAGCCCGACCAAAAGGGGAAAGTCTTGGATTGCATACAGACGGGATATATGCTGAACGACCGTGTGCTTCGTCACGCAAAGGTTGTCGTTGGAGACAGTAACACGCCGGAGAGCAAATAACACAACAACGAAGGAAAAATGGCCAAGAGAGATTATTACGAGGTGCTGGGCGTATCGAAAGACGCTACGGCAGAAGAGATAAAGAAAGCGTACCGGAAGAAAGCCATACAGTATCATCCGGACAAGAACCCGGGCGACAAGGAGGCGGAAGAGAAGTTCAAGGAAGCAGCCGAGGCGTACGATGTGTTGGGCGACCCTCAGAAACGTCAGCGTTACGACCGGTTCGGGCATGCCGGCGTGGGCGGCGCATCCCAAGGTGGCGGCTTCAGTGGCGGAGGTATGTCCATGGACGATATATTCTCGCAGTTCGGCGACATCTTCGGTGGACACTTTGGTGGCTTTGGCGGTTTCAGTGGCTTTGGCGGAAGCTCGCGGAGCAGCAGACGTGTAAACCGTGGGTCGGATCTGCGTGTGAAGGTCAAGCTGAGCCTGAAGGATATTGCCTATGGCGTGGAGAAGAAGATCAAGGTCAAGAAATATGTTCCTTGCAGCAAGTGTCACGGCAGCGGGGCGGAAGACGACCACAGCACGAAGACCTGCAACACGTGTCATGGCAGCGGCGTTGTCACCCGCATAGCCAACACCATTCTCGGGCAGATGCAGACGCAGTCCACTTGTCCGACATGCGGAGGCGAGGGCAAAGTCATCACCAAGAAATGTACGCAGTGCGGCGGCGAAGGTGTCGTGCCGGGCGATGACATAATCACCATCAATATCCCTGCCGGCGTGGCTGAGGGAATGCAGCTCTCCATGAGCGGCAAGGGAAATGCGGCACGTCACGGAGGCGTCAACGGCGATCTGTTGATACTTATCGAAGAGGAGCCGCATCCGGAGCTGATACGCGACGAGAACGATTTGCTGTACAACCTGCTGCTGAGTGTTCCTCAGGCAGCTTTGGGCGGCACTGTCGAGGTGCCGACCATCGACGGCAAGGCAAAGGTCAAGATCGAGCCGGGTACGCAGCCCGGGAAGGTATTACGATTGCGCAACAAGGGACTTCCTTCCGTTAACGGCTACGGCACGGGCGACCTGTTGGTCAACGTGAGCGTATATATCCCTGAGACATTGTCGGCTTCGGAAAAGGCGACGTTGAACGGATTGGAGAACTCTCCCAACTTCCAGCCGAACCATACGGCGAAGGAGAGGCTGTTCAGTAAGTTCAAGCACATGTTCGACTAAAACACTACCTTTGTCGCCCACCAATAGTGAATATATCGATACCGAAAGATGAATAATATCCGAAACTTCTGCATCATCGCTCACATAGATCATGGTAAAAGTACGCTGGCAGACCGGTTGCTCGAGTACACCAAGACGGTCGAAGGGAAAGACCTTCAAGCGCAGGTTCTCGACGATATGGATCTGGAGCGCGAACGGGGCATCACGATAAAGAGCCATGCCATCCAGATGGAGTACACATACAAGGGCGAGAAATATATCCTGAACCTTATCGACACTCCAGGGCATGTGGACTTCTCGTACGAGGTCTCCCGTTCGATTGCAGCCTGCGAAGGTGCGCTGCTGATTGTCGATGCCGCCCAAGGGATACAGGCACAGACGATATCCAACCTCTATATGGCCATCGAGAACGACTTGGCGATTATTCCGGTAATAAACAAGATAGACCTCCCCAGCGCTATGCCGGATGAGGTGGAAGATCAGATTGTAGAGCTATTGGGTTGCCCTCGTGAAGATATTCTTCGGGCGAGCGGTAAGACCGGTGAGGGTGTATATGAGATATTGGATACGATTGTTGAGAAGGTGCCCTCTCCCAAAGGTAACCCTGAGGCTCCGCTCCAGTGTCTTATCTTCGACTCGGTGTTCAAT
>CAVIFD010000015.1:0-12090 GCA_963641545.1 bacterium
CTTCTTCACCGCTATCCGATTGCGGTCTATGAGGTATTTCTTTATCTCATGAATTGCCGTATCGGAGATGGGCACCAGCCGCTGCTTGCTGCCTTTGCCCTCCACCTTGATAAAGCCTTCATCAAAATTGATATCCGGAAAGCGTAGGGCAACCAACTCTGAAACGCGCAGGCCGCAACTATACAAAACCTCAAGCATTGCTCTGTTGCGCTGCCCTTCCGGGAGGGAGAGGTCGATGGTATCCAATATGCTGTTTATTTCGTTCACGGTAAGTACTTCGGGAAGCTTCAACCCAATCTTTGGCGACTCAAGCAATTCCGTAGGGTCTTTGGTTACGTATCCGTCCAGCATCAGGAAACGATAGAACGACTTTATCCCGGAGATGATTCGTGCCTGAGAACGCGGATGTATGCCGATGTCGCACAGCCGGGCAACAAACTGCTGCAAATCCCGGTAGGTGATGTCGGCGTATCCCTTGCCCTCGCTCTCCATATAGATCATCAGCTTGTCGAGGTCGGTAAGGTAAGCGTCTACGGAGTTTTGAGACAACGACTTTTCCAACCTCAGCCAGATTGTATACTTCTCTACGATGTCTTTCCCTCTCTGCATTGTACACAGGCCATTACGCTTGTTGAAAAAATAATTACCTTTGCCGAGTGTTTTTCGGCCCGTATCAGGTGGCACAAAGGTAATAAAGTTTACAGCAAATGAAGAAGATTCAAATTATCAATGGCCCTAATCTCAACCTGTTGGGCAAGCGTGAGCCAACGATCTACGGCGACGTTTCTTTCGAAGGTTATCTTGGCAGGTTGCGTGCCCGGTATCAGGAATGCGAAATAGCGTATTTCCAAAGCAACATAGAGGGCGAAATGATTGACAAAATTCACGAGGCGGGTTTTGAGTATGATGGCATCATCTTGAATGCTGGGGCATATACCCACACCTCCATAGCCTTGCTCGACGCCATTAAGTCGGTAACAACGCCCGTTGTGGAAGTACATATCTCCAACGTACATGCCCGCGAGCCGTTCCGCCATGTATCGATGATATCGGCAGCCTGCAAAGGGGTAATCTTGGGATTCGGGTTAGACTCTTACCGCCTGGCGCTGGAAGCACTCATACAGATCGAAGAAAACAAATAGGTTTAGGTTTTATTATTTAAGGTATATGTTAAAGCACACAAAGATTGTTGCTACAATTTCTGATGAGCGTTGTGATGTGGAGTTTCTCCGCTCGTTATACAACGCAGGAATGAATGTTGTGCGCCTGAATACGGCACACATGACTGAGGAGGGGTTAAACCGTGTTGTTACGAATGTACGGGAAGTGTCGTATCGTATCGGCATATTGATGGATACCAAAGGTCCGGAGGTCCGCACCACGATGGCGAGCGAACCAATATCTTTCATTACCGGCGAAACCGTCAAGATTGTGGGCGATCCCGACAGGGAGACCACACACGATTGTATATGCGTTTCATACCGAAACTTTGCCGGCGACATAGCAGTCGGCAGTGATATCCTGATTGACGACGGCGACTTGGAGCTGAAGGTAATGGAGAAGCATGACGATTGTCTGATATGCCGGGTAGACAACGATGCCGTGTTGGGCAGCCGCAAGAGCGTGAACGTGCCCGGTGTACGCATCAACCTCCCTTCTCTGACCGACAAAGACCGCAAGAATATCCTTTGGGCCATTGACAACGACCTCGACTTCATTGCCCATTCTTTTGTAAGGAGCAAACAGGATGTGTTGGATATCCAGCATATCCTTGACGAGCACAAGAGCCCGATAAAGATCATTGCCAAGATAGAGAACCAGGAAGGTGTCGACAATATCGACGAGATACTGGAGGTGGCATACGGCGTTATGATTGCCCGTGGAGATCTCGGTATTGAGGTGCCGGCAGAGAAGATCCCCGGGATACAGCGCGTGTTGATACGCAAGTGCGTGGAGGTGAAGAAGCCGGTGATCGTGGCAACCCAGATGCTTCACTCCATGATAAAGAACCCGCGGCCCACACGTGCGGAGGTGACCGACATTGCCAATGCCATCTACTATCGCACGGATGCGTTGATGCTTAGCGGCGAGACAGCCTACGGCAAGTATCCGTTGGAGGCTGTGCAGACAATGACGAAGGTTGCCCGCGAGGCGGAAAACACTAAGCTGGCGGCAAACGACATACGCGTCCCCATCGAGGGGAACGACCTTGATGTCACTTCGTTCCTGGCAAAGCAGGCTGTGAAGTCGTCGAACAAGCTGCACGTGAAAGCTATCATCACCGACAGCTACACAGGGCGCACAGCCCGTTATCTGGCAGCTTTCCGCGGTACGTCCACCGTGTTTGCCATCTGCTACAACCCTCGCGTGACACGTATGCTCTCCCTCTCGTATGGTGTATGGGCAGTCTACCAGCCGTGGAACGACAGTCGCCGAGGGTATTTCTACAGCGCGCTTAACGAACTTATCAAGAGCGGACGTATCACACGCAACGACATGGTTGCCTACCTCAGCGGCAGCTTCGGAGAAGGCGGCGGCACAACGTTCCTCGAGATCAACAACGTGGGCAAGGTGCTCGACTCGGATAGCCGGTATTCCCTCCCGACCTTCAAGGATAAGTAGCATTCCCATCCCATAGAAAAAACGGTTCTCGATGACATTGGACGAATACATACTCTCTCACAGCGATGAAGAAGGCGCGTTGCTGTCTGCCCTGAACCGAGATGCTCATGTGAACCTGCTGCGCCCGCGTATGTTGTCGGGGCATTTGCAGGGGCGCGTGCTGAAGATGTTTTGCCGGATGATGCGCCCGCGCCGCGTGCTGGAGATAGGGACGTATACCGGCTATGCCACGCTCTGCATGGCTGAGGGATTGACGGACGATGCCCTCATACACACGATAGAAGTCAACGACGAGATGGAGGACTTCATCATGAAGTATCTCTCCCGCTCGCCGCACAAGGACAAGGTGAGGCTGCACATCGGAGATGCGATGGATATCGTGCCGAAGCTTGACGAGACGTTCGACATGGTGTTTATCGATGCCGACAAGCGGATGTATTCGGAATACTACGACATGGTGTTTCCCATGGTGCGTCAGGGCGGCGTTATCCTTGCCGACAACACTTTGTGGGACGGGAAGGTGATTGACGAGCCTCACGCGTCGGACAAGCAGACCGCAGGGATACTTCGTTTCAACGACAAGATAAAAGACGATGCGCGGGTGGAGAAGGTGATCCTGCCGCTTCGCGACGGTCTGACAATGATATGGAAAAAGTAGAAAGGAGAACGATATGGAAAGTACAAGACTGAACAAGATAGGTCGTCTCATACAAAAGGAGCTGGGCGACATCTTCCAGAAACAGACGCAGGCAATGCCGGGGACGCTGGTCTCCGTCAGCGTTGTGCGCGTCAGTCCCGATCTGAGCGTAGCCAAGGCTTACCTGAGCATATTCCCCTCCGAGAAAGGGCAGACACTGATCGAGGCAATCCGCAAGAACACCAAATCGATCCGCTTCGAGCTGGGCAAGCGCATCGGAAAGCAGGTGCGCATCATCCCCGAGCTGAGTTTCTTCATCGACGACTCATTAGACTATATCGAGAACATCGACCGACTGTTGCAGAAGTAAAGCCCCCAAGCGTTGAACCTCCCGTTTTATATCGCCCGGCGGTATCTCTTCTCGAAGAAGTCGCACAATGCCATCAACATCATCTCGATGGTATGCGTCTGCGGCGTGGCTGTTGCAACCACTGCCGTTGTCTGTGCATTGTCGGTATACAACGGGTTTGGCGACCTCGTGGCAGGGATGTTCGGCAGCTTCGATCCGGAGCTGAAAGTCACGCCGCGCACAGGGAAGGTGTTCGACCCTGCCACCGACGTTTTCCGGCGCGTAAGGCAGCTGAAGGATGTTGCCTGTTTCGGTGAGGTCCTTCAGGACAATGCCCTCATACGTTATCGCGACCGGCAGGATATTGCCGTCATAAAGGGTGTGGACAGCAGCTTCCGTCACCTTACATCCATCGACAGCATACTTATCGACGGCAGCTTCGCGCTCAGTGACGAGGCAGCCGACTATGCGACGCTCGGCGTGGGGCTGTCTGCCAAGCTCGGCGTCAAGCCGAGGTTTTCCGCCCCCGTGGAGATTTATGTCCCCAAACGCGACGAGAAGGTCAACCTCTCCAACCCCGCGACCTCCTTCAACACAGGCTATGCCTACGTCAGCGGCGTGTTCATCACGAACCAGCAGGTCTACGACGAGGGCGTTATGATACTCCCCATCGCGCTTGTGCGCCGCCTGCTCAAATACGACAGGGAGGTCAGTGCCATCGAGCTGAAACTTGCCGACGGTGCCGACGTTGCTTCCGTAAAGAGAGAGATACAGACGATACTCGGCGGGGAGTTCGTCCTGCAGGACCGCTACGAGCAGCAGGAGGCATCGTTCAAGATGATGCAGGTGGAGAAGTGGATGACTTTCCTTATCCTTTCGTTCATCCTGGCAATCGCGCTGTTCAACGTGGTCGGCTCTCTGTCGATGCTTATGATAGAGAAGAAAGACGATGTGCGCACACTTCGCAATATGGGTGCCGGCGACCGGCTGATACGCCGCATTTTCCTCTTCGAAGGATGGATGATCTCCGGCATAGGGGCTGTTGCGGGCATCCTCACGGGTCTCGCCCTCTGTTTCCTTCAGCAGCGCTTCGGGTTTATCAAGCTGGGGCAGACGGCAGGCACTTTCATCATCGACGCCTATCCCGTGCGCGTCGTTTTCACGGATCTTCTCGTAACATTCGTCTCGGTACTTACGATCGGACTGATTGCAGCCTGGTATCCCGTCCGTTACTTAGGGAAAAGGTGGTTTGAATGAAAAATCTTTCATCGCAAGACAGCACGCGATGAAATAATCGACTTGCAATTTCATCGGGAGACGGCATGCGATGAAATAATCGAGTTGCAATTTCATCGGGAGATGGCACGCGATGAAATAATCGAGTTGCAATTTCATCGCGGATAGTGGGGGATGAAAGATTCGCCCGCAAACGGGGTGCCTCGCGCCCGAGTTGCCCTTCGGAAAAGAATTTCTACCTTTGCCAGCCGTATTTACAGGACGCGAACAGGAGGAACAGTCAGTTATGAATTTCAGCAAGCGGTGTTACCGGATATTCGAAGAGGCGACGAAGGCATATCATGTCACCAACGACGTGAATGCCACCATACACAATCCGTATGAGGTGAAGAGCATCGAGTTTTATCTTTACCTGAAGAACTGGATCGATGCCGTGCAGTGGCATTTGGAAGATCTCATCCGCGACCCGGCGATAGACCCGCGTGAGGCTGTTGCGCTGAAGCGGCGCATCGACAAGTCGAACCAGGATCGCACGGACCTGGTGGAGCTTATCGACAGTTTCTTTCTCGACAAATACAAAGACGTGAAGCCCCTGCCGGACGCGACAATCAACACGGAGAGCCCCGCATGGGCTGTGGATCGCCTCTCCATCCTTGCCCTCAAGATATATCACATGAAGGAAGAGGTGGACCGACGCGACGCGACGGCAGAGCACAAGGCAGAGTGTAACGAGAAGCTGAGGGTGCTGTTGGAGCAGAAAACGGATCTTATGACTGCCCTCGAGCAGCTGCTCGACGACATCAAGGAAGGACGCAAATATATGAAGGTGTACAGGCAGATGAAGATGTATAACGACCCTTCACTTAACCCTGTGTTATACGGCAAACGATAAGATGGCAAAGATTCTTGTTATACGACTTTCGGCAATTGGCGACGTTGCCATGACGATACCGGTGATTTACTCCGCTGCGAAGGCAAATCCCGACGACCGTTTCACCGTCCTCACGCAGGCATTCCTCATCCCCGTCTTCATGAACCGTCCGGCGAATGTGGACGTGATAGGCATCAACACCAATGCGGCGGAGAAGACACTGCGGGGATTGCTGAGGTTCACATACGCCTTGTCGTCGTTTGAGTTCGACATGGTGCTCGACCTGCACGACGTGATCCGCACGCGCATCATCCGCTCGGCGTTTTGGCTGAAGGGGAAGAAGGTCTTTGTCGTGGACAAGGCGCGGCACGAACGGCGCGAGCTGACAGCCCGCGAGCATAAGAAGCTGAGGCAGCTTCGCCCCGTCATCGAGCGTTATGCCGATGTGTTTCGCGCCGCAGGGCTGAACTATACGGAGACATTCACCTCTCTCTACGAGACTAAGCCTGCCGACCTCTCGCAGGTGGAAGCCGTGACAGGAGTGAAGACGGGCAAGTGGATTGGCGTTGCCCCCTTTGCCAAACATAGCGGGAAGATATACCCTACCGACGAGATGGAGCAGGTGGTGGGCATGCTTGCTGCGCATGAAGACCACACCGTCTTCCTCTTCGGAGGGCGAGGCTACGAGGAAGCAGTGCTTGAGCAGTGGGAGTATCAGTATCCGAGGGTGAAGAGCGTCGTGGGACGTTATTCGCTCGACAACGAGCTGGCACTGATAAGCCGTCTCGACGTGTTGCTCTGCATGGACTCTGCCAATATGCACTTTGCCTCGCTCGTGGGGACGAAGGTGGTGTCTGTCTGGGGAGCGACGCATCCCTACGCAGGGTTCTACGGCTATCATCAGGATGCGAGCAATGCCATCGAGGCGGATATGCCGTGCCGCCCGTGCTCGGTGTTCGGAGAGAAGCCCTGCCATCGCGGCGACCGGGCATGTATGACGCAGATCGCACCGGAGACCATCGTGAGGAAAGTGGAAGAAGCACTGCGGCAGGAGGCTGAGAAGTGAGATGAACATACACGTCGACAGCCGTTACGCACATTTGCTCGATTTCCTGAAAGACATCCCTCGGAGGTTCATGCTTGGGGAGGGCGAGAGCCTGCATGAAGGACGGAACTCGGTGAGAGCTTTCGACGCGGACGGCATTCGCTTGGTGGTGAAACGATATAAGCCGGTGTGCTTCGTCCGACAGGTGGCATACACGTTCTTTTGTCGGACAAAGGCGCGGAAGGCATTCCTCTTTGCCGGCATCCTGCGCGAGAGAGGCTTCGACACGCCGCACGAAGTGGCATACATCGAAGAGAAGAGATTCGGACTGTTTCATGTGGGCTATTTCATTTCCCTCAGAAGCGATGCCCCTACTGCCTGTTCCGCCTTGGAGGATGTGCCGGACTTCGACAAGGCACTGGCTTCCGACCTGGCGGCTCTCTTCGTCGAGATGCACCGCAAGGGCGTGATGCACGGAGACATGAACCTCGGGAATTTCCTTTTCCGCAAGAAGGAAGACGGGCATTACGCGTTCACCATCATCGACACGAACCGCTCCCGCTTCTTTGACCGCGAGCCGAGCCGTGGGGAATGTCTGAGAAATCTGCGCACGGTGACCTACCGGCGCGACCTGTTCGAATATATCATCCGGACGTATGCCGCGCTCCGACGTTGGGACGAGAGAGAGACTATTCGGGAAGCCCTCCGCCTTCTGAACAGCTTCGAACGAAGGAAAAACAACAAAAGAATATGGAAAGAGAGACTAAAGAAACTACGATTCCGAAGGTGATACACCTATGCTGGCTGAGTGGCGCGCCCTATCCGAATAAGATCAAGCAGTGTATGGACACATGGCAACGCGTGATGCCCGACTACGAGATACGGCTATGGAATGCCGACAACTTCGACCTCTCGTCCGTCCCTTACGTAAAGGAGGCTTTCGATGCGCGGAAATGGGCTTTTGCTGCCGATTATATCCGCATGTATGCCCTGTATACGGAAGGGGGTATTTATCTCGATTCAGATGTGAAGGTGCTGAAACCATTCGACCCGTTTCTCGGATATTCGTTCTTCTCCGGTATGGAATATCACCCGACGCAGGTTGCACGTGATCATGTCTCAAGTCCTGTTGATACGGAGGGCAGACGTGTGGTAGACGGATATGTGTCGGGAATACAGATACAAGCAGCGGTGATGGGCGCAAAGGCTGGTAATCCTTTCGTGAAAGATGTGCTGGATTGGTATGCCGGGCAACATTTCATTCGAAAAGACGGGACTCTTGCTACCGATGTGCTGTCTCCGCAAATATATGCACGAATAGCAGAGAAGTATGGCTACGTATATAAAGACGTTGATCAGTCGCTGAAGGGGAATATGCAAATCTTCCGTTCGGAGATATTTGCAGGAAATAAGCATGAGGTGATGCCGGCTTCGTATGCAATCCACCTGTGTGCACACAGTTGGCATCTGTCTGCGGTTGAAAAGCTCAAGAGATTTCTCCGTCTCGCAAAACAGCCCACCTGACTATGATATTGTTTTGCGGTAGATGTCCATCATGTTTTGGGCTATCGACGCACTTAGGAAACGTTTAGCATACTCTTTCCCTGCCGTCCGCATGTGTTCCGCCTGTGATGGTGTTGTCAGAATCCAGTTCATCTTCTCGCTCAGCTCATCGGCATCTTCCGGATTTATGTAGACAGAATCCGGTCCGCCAGCCTCTTCAAGGCAAGAGCCCGTAGCGGCAATGACGGGAGTACCTGAATGGAGCGCCTCAAGGATCGGAATACCGAAGCCCTCGAAAAACGAAGGATAGACAAAGAGCGAAGCCAGACGGTAGAACGCAGGAAGGTCGTCGGTCGGCACACCGCTTAAAAGAGTAACCTGCCCTTGCATGTTGTTTTCCCGAACATATTGTTCCACCGTTTCGGCATAAGGTGTTCGCCTCCCGATGGCAACGAGATGAATATCTCTGCCCGATTGTTTGAGAGCCTTCACGATTAGTAAAAGGTTTTTCCGTTGCTCAATGCTCCCTACGTTCAGTATGAAATCATCCGGCAAATGATACTTGTTTCTTACCGACTGTAACTTGTCCGGCTCTATCGGCCGTAGGAACAAATCGTTGCATCCTTGGTACACTACCTCAATCTTATCTTCCGGTATCCCGTATATCCGTATGATATCCTGTCGGGTCATTTCGCTTACGGCAATGACTTTGTCGGCAAGACGGCATGCCTCCCTGAATTTGAAGTCATATATGAGCCTGTCTATTGGATTGTAGAATTGCGGATAACGGACGAATATAAGATCGTGTATGGTCACGACAGATGGTATATCGGCTTTCTTCAATCCAAACGGAATCTCATTACTAAGCCCGTGATACAGGTCTGGCTTCTCTTTTTTCAAGTCACTGATAATGCCTCGCGACCGCCACCATGCTTTGCTTATGACTCCAAACGGGCTGCTTTCAGGATAATGAAACAAGACATTTCCCCGTTCCGTGATGAGTGTGCGCAGATGATCCTTCCCCTTGTCGGGGGAATACAGATGATAACTGTTTTCGGGAAAATGGTCCGTCAGTGCGTTGACGATAAAACGACCGTAATTCCCCAGCCCTGTCCCATTGTGCGTGATACGCTTGGCATCGAATGCAAGTTTCATGTTTTTCTTGTGTTTGTATTGGTTCCCAAAAGTACGCAAACCCTTCTGCTTTTCCGTACATTTGCACGCGTCAATAAAGCACGGGGGACATCGGAAACAGTATGGCTGAGAAGAACGATTTGGGGAAAGACGGCGAAGCAAGGGCATGCGACTATTTGCTCCGCGAGGGCTATACGATATTGCATACCAACTGGCACTGGCATCACTACGAACTCGACATTGTTGCCCAAAATGAAGGCAAGATAGTTGTCGTCGAGGTGAAGACGCGCTCGGAAGATTACCTTCTCTCGCCGGAAGAAGCCGTTGACGGCAAGAAGATAGGGCGTATCGTGGCGGCGGCAGATGCCTATATCCGACGGTTCAACTTGGACATGCCTGTCCGCTTCGATATCATCACCATCATCAAGGGGAAGACCGGGTACAGGATCGAACATATCGACGATGCGTTTTATGCCCCCTGCCGATAGTCTTCCGGAAAAGAAACAAGATATATTATGAGTAACGAAAAAGACATTCCGCAGATAATCCGCCTCAAGGAGACGACATCCACCAATAGCTATCTCCGCGAATTGGTGGAGAAAGAGCACGTTGCGGAAGGGAGCGTTGTCGTTGCCGACTTTCAGACGGCAGGGCGCGGACAGACGGGCAACACCTGGGAGTCGGAAGAAGGGAAGAACCTTATGTTCAGTGTCGTTCTTTACCCCGACTTCCTGCCTGCCAACCGTCAGTTCTTGATCTCCCAGATAACGGCACTGAGCGTGAAGGAAACGCTGGATGAATATGTTGAGGATGTCACGGTGAAATGGCCCAACGACATATACCTGCGCGATGGGAAGATATGCGGCATGCTGATAGAGAACGACCTTTCCGGCAAGGAGCTGCGTCTGTCAGTGCTTGGCATCGGCATAAACATCAACCAGCGGGAGTTTCACTCCGACGCGCCGAACCCTGTGTCGCCGGCTCAGATAACAGGATTGGAATACGACAGGGATGAGATCTTGAACAAGTTTCTGAAGCGTCTGCACGAACGTTATCTCGATTTGCGCCGGGGGCATGAAGACGACATACGCAGGGACTATCGCAATGCCCTGTATCGTGGCGACGGCTTTTACATGTATCGCGACGGTGGCGGAACTTTCGAAGCCCGCATCAAAGAGGTGGAGACGACGGGGCATCTGTTGCTCGAGCTGCGCAGCGGCGAGCTGAGGCGGTATGCGTTCAAGGAAGTGTCTGTAGAAATGTGATTGAGAAATGCAGCTGTACACAACCATTCAAATTCCCGAGCCCCCTTTCCGCCTGTCCGTTCAAGAGCGGATACTCCTGCTCGGCTCGTGCTTTGTGGAGAATATCGGTGCGAAGCTCGCCGAGGACAAGTTCGACACAGACATAAACCCTTTCGGGACGCTCTACAACCCCGCCTCCATCGCGGCAGCCATCCGTATGCTGCTGCATCCCGAGCGGTTCACCACAGACAATCTCTTCCACCACGAGGGCATATACCACAGCTTCACGCATCACAGCCGGTTTTCTTCTCCCTCTGCCTCGGAATGCTTGGATAACATAAACGACCGGCTGTTCTCCTCGGCGGAAAAGATCCGCAGCACACGATATATGGTGATTACGTTTGGGACAGCCTACGTCTATCGGCTGAAGACGACGGGAGAGGTGGTGGCAAACTGCCACAAACTGCCGGAAAAGATGTTCGACCGCTCGATGCTGTCGGTGGAGGAGATCGCTTCGGAATGGAAAGGTCTGTTGCTCTCGCTTTGGGAGCAATGTCCGGAGATGAAGCTGATACTCACCGTCAGCCCTATCCGTCACCTAAAGGACGGTGCGCACGGCAACCGGCTCAGCAAAGCGGCGTTGCTGCTCTCTGTCGATGCACTTCAGAAAAGCTTTCCCGAACGCATTGCCTACTTCCCTGCCTACGAGATCATGATGGACGAGCTGCGCGACTACCGTTTCTATGCCGACGACATGCTGCATCCCTCGGAGCTTGCCACAGACTATATCCGGCAACGTTTCACGGAAAGCTATCTCTCCGACGAGGCGAAAGCGTTTCTGAAAGAGTGGGACGAGATACGGCGCGCCATCAATCATCGCCCGCTACATCCGGAGAGCAAGGCTTACAAGGACTTCCTGTCGCAAACTTTGTTAAAGATGGAACGGCTTAGCGGCAAATTCCCGTCCTTTGACTGCACAGATGAGATGAAAATCATACAGTCTAAACTGAAGTAACAAAATGGAATATACAATAAAGGAAATAGCGGGGATTGTCGGTGCCAAGACCCGCAACCTGCACGACGGCAGTGTCGGCATCCTGCTTACGGACAGTCGCCGACTTTCTTTCCCCGAGCAAAGCCTCTTCTTCGCCATCAAGACAAAGACCGGCGACGGACACAGATACATTGAGGAGCTATATCGGTTGCGTGTGCGCAATTTCGTGGTGAGCGAAGTACTGCCCGAGTTCGAGCAGATGAAGGAAGCAAACTTCCTGGTGGTGAAAGACACCATGAAAGCTCTTCAGAAGCTGGCAACCTATCATCGTCGGCGGTTCAACATACCGGTTATCGGCATTACGGGAAGCAACGGAAAGACGATTGTGAAAGAGTTCCTCTATCAGTTGCTTCACAAAGAGTTCAACATCGTACGCTCGCCGCGCAGCTACAACT
>CAVIFD010000016.1:0-5488 GCA_963641545.1 bacterium
GGTGAAGATCCCACAGACCCGCGAACGCCGTCGGGTTGTTGGCGACTACACCGTCACGGTTTACGACGTGATCAACCATCGCCGCTATCCCGACACCATATCATATCATAAGAGCTCGTTCGATACGCACGGTATGATCATCGACCCGCTCTTCATCTTGAACCCGCCGGAGAAACGGCACGTGATCTACGACGCAGATGTTCCGCTGCGCAGTCTGCTGCCGAAAGGTCTCGACGGCATATTGACAACCGGACTGGGCGCCAGTGCGCACCGCGATGCCATGCCCGTGATACGTATGCAGCCCTGTCTGCAAAACCAGGGATATGCCGTGGGTTATCTTTCTGCTTTATGCGTGAAGGAAAACAAACCTCTTCGTAAGATAGATATCAAGAAGGTGCAGCGTCATCTGGTTGAGATAGGAAACCTCCCGAAGCGTGTGCTGACGGACAAGGAGTTCAAAGGGTTCAGCGGCTCGGAGATGAAGAAGGCTCTCGAGAGCGTGACGGACAACTACAAAGGTCTGGAGGTGTTGCTGACCGACCCCGAGCGTTGTGTCCGTCTTGTCAGCGGGAAGATTGGCAGCGCAGCTTCGCAGGAAGACAAGGTTATCCTTGCCGGTATCCTCTGTATCCTTGGCGATGGCAGGTATGCGTCGGTGCTGGCAGATGCCGTCCGAGGATATAAGGCGTGGGACGAAGGCTGGCACTACACCGGCATGGGGCAGTTCGGCGCGTGTCTCAGTCGCCTCGACGCTCTGGTGACAGCTCTTGGAAATGCCCGCGACGCGTCCGCTCTTCCTGCCGTGTTGGAGAAGGCGGAGATGTTGGAGCCGGAAGATTATCTGTCGCATTTCCGTGCCATAGCCATGGCAACGGAAGCCATAGGCAGCCGCGATGCCGTGCCGACGCTTGTCGCAATGCTGACACCCCCGGGTGTGCGGGGTCATTCGATTGGTTCGTATGCCGAGGCACGCAGCTGCACAGTCCCCGGGCTTGAAGATACGTCGACCCGCAACCTTGCCTTGAAAGAGTTGTTTTTGGCAAGGGCACTTTACCAATGTGGCGACAGCGACGGCATAGGCGAAGAGGTGCTTCGCCGGTATGCCGACGGTCTGCAAGGACATTATGCACGCTTCGCACAGGAGATATTGAGCCATTAAGACGCGCGGCAAAATTCGTGACAGCGTCACTTTTGGAAAAGATGGAGCTGTCACGATGCATGACAGTAACACCTTTTAGGAAAGTCGCGCTGTCACGATGTATGACAGCGTTTCTTCGAAAAAAACGGAGCCGTCGCGAATATAAGATCGGGGAAAGAAGAGGGAATAAAAAAAGGAAGGCATCAACATCGATGTCTTCCTTTTATGTGACCTGGGAGGGGCTCGAACCCTCGACCCAATGATTAAGAGTCATTTGCTCTACCAACTGAGCTACCAAGTCAAACACTATCGTAATCTTGTTTCCTGAAGGACCTCTGTCCCCGTTTCCCGATTGCGGCTGCAAATATATGCCTTTGATTTTTCCCGACAAACACTTTGCTTCTTTTTCTGCCCGATTTTTACTCGAACTCGAAGATGTCGGACGGGGTTGTGCGCTTGAGAGCGGTAAGCGAAACGTCTTTGCCGACGCGTATTCCTTCCTCAAACAGGCGGATGTCGACGGTCTTGTATGCCAGCTCGGGGTGGTTGTTGTCGCGGCTGAGGTGGCAGAGCCAAATATCCTTCAGCTTCGGGGTGTAGTTTTTTGCGAGCAGCTCGGCTGCTTCATGGTTGCCAAGATGACCCATCGGACCGGCAACGCGCTCTTTGAGGAACGCAGGGTAGGAGCCTTGCCGCAGCATCTCCTCGTCGTAGTTGGCTTCGATGATGAGCTGCGTCGCTTCCCGCACGTAGCGGCAGACGGTGTCGGTGATATGCCCCACGTCGGTGATAAAGGCGAACTTATGCCCGCCACACTCGATGAGATAGCCCACGTTGTCGGAGCTGTCGTGAGGCACCTCGAAGGCGGTGATTGTGAAGTCGCGTATCGTGAAGGGCACTTCCTTCTCTATGTCGTGGCGCGAGGTGGTGATGGTTTCTTCCACGTAGCGGCTCTTCTCTATCCCACGATGCACGGCGGCGGTGGTGTACACCGGAATGTTCAGCTTCTCTCCGAGGTAGCCGACGGTCTTTATATGGTCGGCATGGTCGTGTGTGACCAACACTGCCATAACATCGGAGAGGTCGATGTCGTGATCCTTCAATACCTTCTTTATGGTACGTATGCCGATGCCCGCGTCAATCAGTATCCCATATTCGGAGGTACCCAAATAGTAGCAGTTTCCGCTGCTTCCGCTTGCAAGGCTGAGAAATGATAGTTTCATGTGTTTGCCGTAGTTGTTATTCTTAGGAACGTATCGTGTCGGGGATTGTCACTTCCCCAATCAGCGAGCAGTTCATGTGTGCCTTCACCTCTTCCGGCGAAAGTCCGTGACCGAAAAGGAACATCAGTTTGGCAACGGCACTTTCCGTAGTGCTGTCGAACCCGCTTATGACACCTGCCTCCAGCAGTTTGTGCCCCGTCTCGTAGCGGTGCATCTCCACGCTCCCGACGCCGCACTGTGTTATGTTGACAATCACTATGCCGCGCCCGACGGCTTCGCGGAGCATACCGAGAAACCATTCGTCGCTCGGCGCGTTGCCGCTGCCGAAGGTCTCCATCACCACGCCCTTGAGGTTGGGTATGTTGAGTATGCTCTCCACCACCTGCGGCGAGATGCCCGGGAAGAGCTTCAGGACGGCAATGTTGCGGTCGAGCAGGTAGTGCGGCTTCAGCGGACGGCGCGAAACGGGGTGATAGATCTGTGCCGTGTCGTATTTGATGTAGATGCCGGCATGAGCCAGCACAGGATAGTTGTACGAGCGGAAGGCGTTGAAGTTGTCGGCGTTTATCTTACTTGTGCGGTTACCGCGCAGAAGGTCGTTCTCGAAGAAGATACACACCTCGGGCACGACGGGTATGCCGTTCTCTTTTGCTGCGGCTATCTCGATTGCCGTGATGAGGTTTTCTTTTCCGTCGGTGCGCAGCATGCCGATGGGCAGCTGCGAGCCTGTGAAGATAACCGGCTTGCTGAGGTTCTCGAGCATGAAGCTGAGTGCAGAGGCTGTGTACGACATGGTGTCGGTGCCGTGGAGCACCACGAAGCCGTCGTACTTCGCATAGTTGTCTGCAATGATCCGCACGATCTTCATCCACGAGTCCGGACCCATCTCCGACGAGTCGAGCGCAGGCTCGAACTGGTAGGTCGCAACGGCGTAGCCCAGCTTCTTCAGCTCGGGCATATTGTCGCGCAGATGCTGGAAGTTGAACGACTCCAGCACTCCTGTCTCGGGGTTCTCAATCATGCCGATGGTGCCGCCGGTGTAGATAAGTAGGATGGATGCTTTGTCTTGTTGATTGTCTGTAAATGCTGTCATGGCGGCAAAGTTAATGATTATTACTCTTCCCCTTTAAGTACGGGTACGCTTATGTGGTACTTCACGGCTATGATACGAGTGATGAATATGCTGAGAGCCGAGACGAGCTGCGTGACGGCAGGGCTTACCTCGGCAAGCGTGCACAGATAGTATATCCCGCCACCGAGCACGCACGCCAGGGCGTAGATGTCTTTGCGGAAGATAAGAGGCTCTTCGTTGATGAGTATGTCGCGCATCATGCCGCCGAACGAGCCTGTGATTGTCCCCATCACCACTGCCACCCACATCGGGAAGCCGAACTCGAGCGTCTTGGCAATGCCAACCACGGCAAACAGTCCCAGTCCGATGGCATCGAAGATGAAGAACGTGTTGTTGAGCCGTATCACATACTTGCGGAAGATGATGACGAACAGCAGGGCGAGGGCTGAGACGGTGAGGTAGGAGGTCTGCTCCATCCAGAAAGGTGTTGCGTTGAGCAGTATGTCGCGTATCGTGCCGCCCCCGACGGCAGTGACAAGTCCGACAACGTAGGCACCGAACCAATCAAATTGTTTGGCAGAAGCCAGTCGTATCCCGCTAATCGCGAAGGCAAACGTGCCGGTATAGTCGCAAAAGGTGATGAAATCTATCATTTTGACATTTTTCTTTTCGCGCGCAAAAGTAGTCAATTCCCCCTAACCCTCTAATCTCGCCTAATGCATGGCGTGAGGGTAGGTCTTGTAAGCCGTATCCTGCCATTACGCGAGCTGCATGAGGGTCTTGATCGCGAAATCCTGCCTTTGCACGGCGTGCAAGTAGGTCTTGATCGCGAAATCCTGCCTTTGCATGACGTGTAAGTAGGTCTTGATCGTAAAATCTTGCCTTTGCACGGCGTGCATGAGGGTCTTGATCGCGAAATCTTGCCTTTGCACGGCGTGCATGAGGGTCTTGATCGCGAAATCTTGCCTTTGCACGGCGTGCATGAGGGTCTTGATCGCGAAATCTTGCCTTTGCACGGCGTGCATGAGGTGTTATCTACCTATATCTTGTCTCTTACCTGTGCAGCAGACGGGTGATGCAGCGTGAGATTTCGCCTATCCACAGAACGAGCGAGCTGGAGCAGACGATGATTGCCCAGTCCTTCACCGACAGCGGGACGACGTTGAACATCTCTCCGCCGAACGTGACGATCAGCACCTGCCCGACGATGATCAATGCGGCAACGAACAGGAAGCTCCCGCACTCGCCAAGGCGGGCAAAGGCGGAACGCCCCTCCATGAATGCTTTTGCATTAAACATGTTCCAGAACTGAAGCATCACGAAGAAGGTGAAGAACCACGAGAGGTCGTGGGGCGACAGTCCGCTCTCGGCATGGAAACGCAGCAGCAGACCCATCAGTACGACGACGAACGCCACGCCTACGCCGAAGATGCTGCGTGCCATGGGGCGTGTGATGATGAAGTCGCCGTCCTTGCCGCTGCGACGCGGCTTGTCGTTCATCACCCGTTCGTTGGGCGGGAGCGAAGCCAGTGCTCCGGCGGCAAACGTGTCCATGATGAGGTTTACCCAGAGCATCTGCGTGATGGTGAGCGGCGACTCGGTGCCGAGCAGCGAGCCGAGCAACACGATGAGGCAGGCTGCCACGTTGATGGTGAGCTGGAAGAGGAGAAACTTCTGTATGTTACGGTAGAGCGAGCGTCCCCACATGACGGCGCGGGTGATGCTGCTGAACGAGTTGTCGAGGATGGTGATGTCGCTTGCTTCCTTGGCAACGGAGGTGCCGTCGCCCATCGACAGCCCCACCTGTGCGGCTTTGAGCGCAGGGGCATCGTTCGTTCCGTCGCCTGTCACGGCAACCACTGCGCCCTTCTTCTGCAAGAGCTGTACGAGGCGTTGCTTGTCTGTCGGACGTGCGCGGCACATTATCTTGAGATCCATCACGCGCTCGAGAGCCTCTTCGTCGGAGAGGGCTTCGAAAGCCGGACCGGTGATGATGTTACGGTCGGTGTCTTCCGCCGTCCACGTACCTATCTGCCTGCCTATGTCGCTGGCAGG
>CAVIFD010000016.1:5498-12058 GCA_963641545.1 bacterium
GCCTATCTCGCGGGCAGTGCCCGGCGTGTCGCCGGTGACAATCTTCACGTCGATACCTGCCTTGAGACAGCTTGCGACGGCAGCGGGCACATCGGCGCGAACAGGGTCGGAGATGGCAACGATGCCGAGGTAGGTGAGGTCCGATTCCGCCATCCGTCCGCCCACGAAGCAGTCGTTCTCCTTTCCGTCGTCAACAATCTTGTATGCAAAGCCCAGCGTACGCATTGCCTGGCTCTGATACGTGAGGAGCTGCTTCTCTATGTCGGCACGGCATGCGTCGACGGGCTGCAAAGTGCCGCCCGTGGCAACGTCGCGGCAGTGGGAGAGGACAATCTCCGGCGCACCCTTTACGTACAGCACCTTCTTTCCGAGGAGGGGCGACTGCACGACGGTAGCCATGTATTTCCTCTCGGTCGAGAACGTGAGCTGCGAGAGCACCGGCGCGTCCTCGCGCAGCGTGAGGTAGTTCACGCCCTCGCCGTTGAGCCAAAGCAGCAATGCCGCCTCGGTGGGGTTGCCCAGCGTCTTCACCTTCCCATCTTCCGAGAAGTCGAGGAAAGCGGTCGAGTTGACGGATATGCCTTCCTTGATAAGGCAGCTCAGCTCATCGCTTCCGAGATGCTGCCCCGAGGCGAGATTGTAGAAGTTGGTGTTGTGCACCTGCATCCTGTTTTGCGTCAGCGTGCCTGTCTTGTCCGTGCAGATAACCGTCGTGGCACCCATGGTCTCGCAGGCATGCATCTTGCGGACGAGGTTGTTGGTCTTGAGCATGCGGTTCATGCTCAGTGCGAGACTGAGCGTCACGCTCATCGGCAGTCCTTCGGGCACGGATACGACAATAAGCGTCACGGCAACCATGAAGATGTTGAGCACGTGCGCCACGATATCCATCACCGGCATACCATTCGCCGTCATCAGCAGCTTCACGAGAAGACAGACGAACGTGAGGGCGGCAACCGTGTAGCCCCCCTTACTGATAACGCCGGCAAGACCTTTGAGCTGTATCTGAAGCGGTGTCTCTATGCCGCTCTCTATCTGCGAACCTTCGTACACCTTGCCGTAGCCTGTGGCATCGCCCACCAGCTCCACCTTCATCACTCCATGCCCGTCGACAACCGTCGTGCCGCGCATGACGTAGTTCGACGGATAGGTGGCATCGGGGTCAAGCTCCGCCTCGTTGGTGGTCTTGCTGATGACCGGCTCGCCGGTGAGCGTCGATTCGTTGACCTGAAGGGATATCGCCTCCAAGAGATGCCCGTCGGCAGGTATCTCTTCGCCGGTCTCGAGCACGACGATGTCGCCCACAACGACCTCTTTCTTTGTCACCTGACAGATGTTACCCTCGCGGATAACCTTGACGAGCGTGTCGTCGTTCACCGTGTTGAGCACGTCGAACGCCTTGTTTGCCTTCATCTCGAAGAAGAAGCCGACCGTCGACGCCAGCATGATGGCAAAGAATATGCCCACAGGCTCGAGGAAGGCGGCGAAGCCTTTCGCCTCCGGTCCCCAGCAGTGCACGCCGGCAATGACCATAGACAGCACCCATGCCACGAGCAGGATCTTGATGATTGGGTCGTCGAACTTCTCGAGGAACTGGCTCCATAGCGAGGCTTTCTCGGGTGGGGTAAGGGTGTTTTCGCCGTGAAGGCGTCTGCTTTCTTCAACTTCTTGACGGGTAAGTCCCGTGTACGGATGTTTTCTTTCCATTATATGTTTATGATGTATGTTTTTGTTCTGTTTCCATGAAACGAGCGGGCAAAATTACGCAAAGAAGGCATACATGTGCAAGCC
Organism: bacterium; assembly: GCA_963641545.1. Classification (GTDB taxonomy): domain Bacteria; phylum Bacteroidota; class Bacteroidia; order Bacteroidales; family Tannerellaceae; genus Parabacteroides. The sequence goes on from CAVIFD010000016.1 coordinate 7,290, forward strand.
CGTCATCGGGAAAACAGCCTGCCCTGACAGGTATGCCGTTCTGTGATGCGGCGGTTCACCTTCGCCGTGAACTCGAAGTTCTTCAGTCCCCAGTCGGGAGCAATAAGCAGCTCCTTGGGCGACTGCGAGACAAACCGCTCCACGACGATGTCGGGGCGCAGCCTTTCTATGAAGTCGATCACAAGGTCGATGTATTCGTCGGCACTGTACAGGCGGAACGCCTCGGGGTGCGCGGCGTATTCCGCTGCCATGCGTGTGTGGCGGATAAGCTGCAGCTGATGCAGCTTCAGCGTGGTGAGCGGCAACTCGGACAGCCTCTCGGCATGGCGGAGCATATCCTCGCGGCTTTCTCCGGGCAGCCCGAGGATGAGATGTGCGCCGACAGGGATGCCTCGCCCCGCGGTGCGGCATACGGCGTCGACCGCCTCGGCATAGGTGTGTCCGCGATTGATGCGCGTCAGCGTCCCATCGAGAGTGCTCTCGATGCCGTATTCTATCATGACGAACGTCTTGCGGGAAAGCTCCGCGAAGTAGTCCTGCAAATCGCTCGGCATGCAGTCCGGACGCGTCCCTATGATAATCCCTGCCACGTCGGGGTGGGAGAGAGCCTCCTCGTATTTCGCCCGCAGCTCGTGCAGACTGTCGTATGTGTTGGTGTATGCCTGGAAATACGCCAGATACTTCATTGCGGGGTACTTGCGGGAGAAGAAACGTATGCCCTCATCTAATTGTTCTCTCACGCTCTTCACCGTGCGGCAATACCCGGGGCTGAACGTGCGGTTGTTGCAATACGTGCAGCCGCCCGTGCCTTTCGTGCCGTCGCGGTTGGGGCAGGTGAAGCCGGCGTCGATGGAGATCTTCTGTACTTTGAAGGGGAATGTCTGCCGCAGGAAGTTTCCGAAGTCGTTGTATGCTCTGACGTTTTCCATGGCGGGCAAAGGTACGCCTCCCGCTTGAAAAAAATCTTACCTTTGCCGCCGTTTTAAATGACAAAAACGGATATTCATGAAACATTTGGGTGTTGGTCTCCTGCTCTCTTTGGCAGTGACTGCGGGTGTGTCGGCTCAAGACGGGAGTGGGCGTGTTGATTTGAAAGACTTGACAGACGGAGGCTTCCGTCAGGTAACCGCTGTGGGCGAGATGCGGTCGCTCCCCGACGGCGAGCACTACACGGCAATGAGCCGCGACCGCAGTATGATCGTCAAATACTCCTACCGCACCGGCAATCCGGTGGATACCCTGTTCGATGCCCGCTCGGCACGCGAATGTACGTTCGACAAGATCGACGGCTACGAGATAAGCAGCACGGGTCATCATATCCTCGTGTGGCGCGAGACGGAATATATCTACCGCCGTTCGTTCCGTGCCATGGTCTATGACTACGACGTGCGCCGCAACTATGTCAAGCCGATCTCCGATTCCGGGCACAAACAGATGATACCTACCTATTCGCCCGACGGACGTATGTGCGCCTATGTGGTGGATAACAACATTTGGATTCGCAAGTTCGACTACGACACGGAGGTGCAGGTGACCAAAGACGGCGAGCTTAACAAGATACTGAACGGGATAACCGACTGGGTGTATGAAGAGGAGTTTGCCGTCACAAGGCTGATGGCATGGTCGCCGGACAGCGAATACCTGGCGTATGTGCGCTTCGACGAGAGCGACGTGCCGGAATATTCCATGCAGATGTATGGCGACGGTGTGTATCCCGGGGTTTATAAGTTCAAGTACCCGAAAGCCGGCGAGAAAAACTCGAAGATAAGCGTGCGTTCCTACAGCGTCGAGACGAAAGACATCAAAGAGCTGAAGATACCCGTCGAGGCAGACAGCTACATCCCGCGCATCACATTTACGACCAACTCCGACCAGCTGGCTGTCATGACGCTCAACCGTCAGCAGAACGTCTTCAATATGTATTACGTCAATCCCAAGAGCGGTGTCTCGCGGCTGATACTCCGCGACGAGAACAAGTGTTACGTCGACTCCGAATGGCTCACCTCCATCCGCTTCTATCAGGGCGGGTTCACCTACGTGAGCGAGCAGGACGGCTATGCACATATCTACCTCTATTCGCCGACGGGAGTCATGCAGCGTCAGGTGACGAAAGGCAACTGGGACGTGACCCGTCTCATCGGCTACGACGAGGCTGCGAAGACTGTCTACTATGAGTCGGCTGAGGAAAGTCCGCTCCGCCGCTCCGTCTACAAGATTGATCCCAAAGGTGTGAAGACGAAGCTCTCGACAGGCGAGGGGACGAACACTGCCCGATTCAGTGCGAACTATGCCTACTTCGTGAACACCTATTCGAATGCCAACACGCCGGCTGTCATCACCGTGAACGAGACGAAGACTCGGAAGGCGTTGCGCACACTGCAAGACAACGCAGCCCTGCGCGAGAAGCTGGCAGAGACATCCTTCTCGAAGAAGGAGTTCTTCAAGGTACATACTGCGTCCGACCTGGAGCTGAATGCCTGGATGGTGAAGCCCGCAGACTTCGACGCGTCGAAGACGTATCCCGTGCTGATGGTGCAGTATAGCGGACCTGCCTCGCAGGAGGTGCTCGACAGCTTTAGCTTCGGCTGGGAGTATTACCTGGCTGCCCACGGCATCATCGTGGCTTGCGTTGACGGACGGGGTACAGGTGCCCGCGGCGAAGCCTTCCGCAAGTGTACGTATCTGCGGATGGGCGAGCTGGAGTCGAAAGACCAGGTGGAGGCTGCGCAGGCTTTGGGCAAGCTGCCCTACGTCGATGCAAAGCGCATCGCCATTTGGGGCTGGAGCTTCGGCGGCTACAATACGCTTATGGCAATGAGCGTGGGGGGTGGCACCTTCAAGGCAGGTATTGCCGTGGCACCCCCGACAGACTGGAAATATTATGACACCGTCTACACCGAGCGTTTCATGCGTACCCCGGCGGAGAACTTCGCAGGCTATGCGGCAACATCTCCGCTGCAGAAGGCAAAAGATCTCCAGGGCAAGCTGCTGATAGTGCATGGCACAGCCGACGACAATGTGCACTTCAAGCAGACGATGGACTACGTCGAGGCATTGGTGCAGGCGGGCAAGCAGTTCGAGATGCAGTTCTACAAAGACCGCAACCACGGCATCTACGGAGGCAACACACGCTATCACCTCTACACGCGGATGTCGAACTTCCTATTCGATAACCTCTGATATGGCGCAGCACGTGAGGAAGCCGGACTGGCTGAAGGTGCGGTTGGGCGGTGGCGAGCAGTTCACAAGGACGAAAAGCATCGTCGAGGCGCACTGCCTCCACACCATCTGCACGAGCGGCAGGTGTCCTAACATGGGCGAGTGCTGGAGCCGCGGGACTGCCACGTTCATGATTGCAGGGGACGTATGCACGCGCTCGTGCCGCTTCTGCAACACGCTTACGGGGAAGCCTCTGCCTCTTGATGAGAGAGAGCCGGCAAACGTGGCAGAGAGCATCCGGCTGATGAGCCTGAGGCATGCCGTGATAACGTCGGTCGACCGCGACGACCTGCCCGACCTTGGAGCAGGGCATTGGGTGGAAACGATCCGTAAGATAAAAGAGGTGAACCCCGCGACGACGGTGGAGGTTCTTATCCCCGACTTTCAGGGGCGGCTCGATCTTGTCGACCTTGTGGTCTCTGCCGCTCCCGAGATCATTTCGCATAATATGGAGACGGTGCGGAGGATAAGTCCTGCGGTGCGCAGCGCCGCAAGGTATGATGTCAGCCTCTCCGTGCTGAGGCGCATAGCAGAGCATGGTGCGGTGGCAAAGACAGGTATCATGGTGGGTTTGGGGGAAACGCCCGAGGAGGTGTGCGAGCTGATGGACGATGTTTTGAAGGCAGGTGTCACAGTACTCACGATAGGGCAGTATCTGCAACCTTCGAGGAAGAACATCCCCGTGACGGAATACGTCACCCCCGCGCAGTTCGATGCCTATAAAGAGATTGCCCTCGAAAAGGGCTTCCGTATGGTGGAGAGTGCCCCCCTGGTGCGTTCCTCCTACCACGCCGAGAGGCATGTCTGAGCGACCGCCTTACCTGCCGCCCAGCTCTATCACTTCAAGGTCTTTGATGTTTTTCCCGTCGATGACGAAGCGCACGAGGGTGCGGACCTGGTGGAACCCGCTCTTGCCGGCTGCGCCGGGGTTGATGTAAAGACAATTCAAATCCTTGTCGAACGCCACTTTAAGGATATGCGAATGACCCGCGATGAAGAGGTTCGGGCGAGTGTCGTACAGCTCCTTGCGGATCGTCGGGTTGTAACGCCCCGGGTAGCCTCCCATGTGTGTCATCATCACCCTCACTTCCTCCGCCTTGAAATGTGCCACTTCGGGATATTCCATCCTCAGCGACTGCCCGTCGATGTTCCCGTACACTGCCCTGAAGGGCTTCAGCGCAGCCAGACGCGCCGCCAAGTCGTCCGAGCCTATGTCGCCCGCATGCCATATCTCGTCGCACTCGGCAAAATACTCTGCGTACTTGTCGTCCCACCATGCATGGGTGTCCGATAGCAGCCCAACCTTAATCATAACCTTTCCTCCGCTTTGTTTTGAGGTGTCAAAAGTAGGTATTTTCCCCGCACGGCGTATCGCGGGGAGGTTTCCCCCTCGGGGGAAAGTATCCCAAGATATAAAAACAGGCTTTCCTTTTGTATTCTGTCCGCTTAATCGCAACTTTGCGGCAAAAGAAGATGTTATGCCGACGATATTTATTTTTTCGGGTTTAGATTTATGTTCTATTCCAACGACCATACGCCAATTCATATTC
>CAVIFD010000017.1:0-12050 GCA_963641545.1 bacterium
GTGCTTCTCTTGTTATGCGAAACTTTCTCGTTGCCGGAGAAGTGCTTCTCTCGTTGCGCGAAACTTTCTCGTTGCCGGAGAAGTGCTTCTCTTGTTATGCGAAACTTTCTCGTTGCCGGAGAAGTGCTTCTCTCGTTATGCGAAACTTTCTCATTGCCGGAGAAGTGCTTCTCTCGTTACGCGAAACTTTCTTATTATTGGAGAAGTGCTTCTCTTGCTATGCGAAACTCTCGTGATATTAGAGAAGTACTTCTCCGATTTCTTCGGCCGTAAAGGTAAGAAGATTTCCCAAAAGCAAACGCGGCGGGAGGGGATTTGAGGAAAATATCTACTTTTGCGCCGTTGCTAAAATAAATCATCATGAAATCAGAAGACATTTCTCGTCGCTCGTTCCTGAAGCGGGCGTTAGTCCTCTCAGCGGGGACCATGGTTCCTTCGTTTTGGATTCCTTCGAAAGCGGGCGCAATGCCCGGGGTGCCGCGCGTCGGTGCAAACGAAAAAGTGAATATCGCCTTTATCGGCATTGGTAATCGCGGGGCAGACATTGCCAAGGAGCTGTACAAGACAGGGCTTTGCAACGTTGTTGCCCTCTGCGACGTGGACATGGGGGCTGCGCACACGCAGGAGATCATCTCGATGTTCCCGAAAGCCGAGCGTTTCCAGGATTTCCGTAAGATGTTCGACCGTATGGCAGGAAAGATAGATGCCGTGACCGTCGGCGTGCCCGACCATTCGCATTTCCCCATCACGATGGAGGCTATGGCTCTCGGCAAGCATGTCTACGTGGAGAAACCCATGGCTCGCACGTTCCACGAGATAGAACTTATGATGCGGGGCGAAAAGAAATACGGCGTGGTTACGCAGATGGGTAACCAGGGACACTCCGAGGCAAACTATTTCCAGTTTAAGGCATGGAAGGAAGCCGGACTCATCAAGGACGTGACGGCAATCACGGCACACATGAACTCGTCGCGCCGCTGGCACAGCTGGAACCCGAACATCAAGCACATGCCGATGGGAGAGCCCGTTCCCGAGACAATGGACTGGGATACGTGGCTGGGCGTTGTGAAGCATCACGACTACAATCACGACTATCACCTCGGGCAGTGGCGTTGCTGGTACGACTTCGGTATGGGCGCGCTGGGCGATTGGGGGGCACATATCCTCGACACGGCGCACGAGTTTCTCAACCTCGGGCTTCCCTCGGAAGTCAATCCCCTCTACCTGAAAGATCATAACCCGTTCTTCTTCCCCATGTCGTCCACCATCCTGTTCCGCTTCCCCGAGAGAGGCGATATGCCGAAGGTGGACGTGACGTGGTACGACGGGCTTGACAATATCCCTGCCGTGCCGGAGAACTACGGCTCGTCGGATGTAGACCCGAACATCCCTGCCGTGGCAGGCGGAAAGCTGCAGCTCGTGAAGCTCAACCCGGGGAAAGAGATATATACGAAGACACTCACCTTCAAGGGAGGCTCGCACGGCAGCACGCTCTCTGTCATCCCCGACAAGGTGGCAAAAGAGATGAACCCCGTCCTTCCGGAATACGGGGAAAGCCCGTCGAACCACTATGCCAACTTCCTCCTTGCCTGCCAGGGAAAGGAAAAGACACGTTCGCCGTTCTCCGTTGCCGGTCCGCTGAGCCAGGTGTTCTGCCTCGGTGTGTTGGCACAACGCCTGAACCGCAAGCTGGTGATAGACCGCGAGACGAAAGAGATCGTCAACGACCCGTTTGCCAACCAAATGCTCACCGGCGAGCCGCCGCGTAAGGGCTGGGAGGAGTACTACACGGTGTAAAAGAGGCGTGATTTTTTTCGTACTTTTGCGCTTGAAAGAAGGAAAAAGAAGCGCGTAAACGTATGAAACCGGAAGACAAAGACAAATTCACGGAAGAAATCGAAGATATGGAACAAGGCGGTGCGGGGTCCGAGCAAGACTCCGCACCGAGTGTGTCTACACATTCGGATTATAAGGTGCCCGGGAAAGATGAGGGCCGCACGGCGTATCATCTGTCGGGAATGTATCAGAACTGGTTTCTCGATTATGCCTCCTACGTAATCCTGGAACGTGCCGTGCCCCATATCGGCGACGGACTGAAGCCCGTGCAACGACGCATTCTCCATTCCATGCGCCGCCTCGACGACGGCAGATACAACAAGGTGGCAAACATCGTGGGGCACACCATGCAGTTTCACCCTCACGGCGATGCCTCCATAGGCGACGCTCTCGTGCAACTCGGCCAGAAAGATCTCCTGATAGACTGCCAGGGGAACTGGGGCAACATCCTCACCGGCGACAGTGCCGCTGCTCCGCGATACATCGAAGCGCGCCTCTCCAAGTTTGCCCTCGAGACGGTTTTCAATCCCAAGACAACAGTATGGCAGCTTTCCTACGACGGGCGAAACCGCGAGCCGGTCACCCTGCCCGTGAAGTTTCCCCTTCTGCTTGCGCAAGGCGTGGAGGGCATTGCCGTCGGGCTTTCCTCGAAGATCCTTCCGCATAACTTCAACGAGCTGCTGGATGCCTCGATTGCCCACCTCAAAGGCGAGGAGTTTGTTCTGTATCCCGACTTCCAAACGGGCGGCTTCATTGATGTCTCGAAATACAACGACGGCGAGCGCGGCGGCTCCGTAAAGGTGCGAGCGAAGATCACCAAGGCGGACAACAAGACGCTTGTCATAAGCGAAATCCCTTACGGCAAGACAACCTCATCGCTCATCGAATCGATACTGAAAGCCAACGACAAGGGCAAGATAAAGATCCGCAAGGTGGACGACAACACAGCCAAGAGCGTGGAGATACTCGTGCATCTGGCTCCGGGGGTGTCGTCGGACAAGACCATCGACGCGCTGTATGCCTTCACGGATTGCGAGATCAGCATCTCGCCCAACTGCTGCGTGATCATGGACAACAAGCCCTGCTTCATGAAGGTGAGCGACGTGCTGCGCCATTCCGCAGACAACACGCTGCACCTTCTGCGCACGGAGCTTCAGATCGAGAAAGGAGAACAGGAAGAAGCCCTCTTCTTCGCCTCGCTCGAGAAGATATTCATCGAAGAACGTATATACAAGGATGCCGAATTCGAGAATGCCAAGGACATGGACGAGGCTGTGGCGCATATCGACAAGCGTCTCCTTCCGTTCAAGCCGAGCTTCATCCGCGAGGTGACCCGCGACGATATTCTCAAGCTGATGGAGATAAAGATGGGGCGCATCCTGAAGTTCAACTCCGACAAATGCAATGCGACGATTGCCCAAATACGCGAGGAGATAAGTCGCATCAACCGCAATCTCGACAATATCGTGGACTACACCATCCGCTGGTTCACGATGCTGAAAGAGAAGTACGGCAAGAACTATCCGCGCATGACCGAGGTGCGCAACTTCGATACAATAGAGGCAACGAAGGTGGTCGAGGCAAACGAGAAGCTGTACATCAACCGCGCGGAAGGCTTCATGGGCATGAGCCTCAAGAAGGATGAGTTTGTGTGCAACTGCTCGGACATCGACGACATTATCCTGTTCTACCGCAACGGGACGTACAAGATCGTGAAGGTATCGGACAAGATGTTTGTCGGGAAAGATATCATATACGTGAATGTCTTCAAGCGCAACGACACGCGTACAATATATAATGTCATCTATCGCGACGGGAAAGTGGGCAGCAACTATATCAAGCGTTTTGCCGTTACCGGAGTGACGCGCGACAAGGAATACGACGTAACGAAAGGGACGGAAGGCTCGCGTGTGCTCTACTTCAGTGCAAACCCCAACGGAGAAGCCGAGACGGTCAAGGTCATACTCAAGCCCAAACCCCGCCAGAAGCTGCTTGTCTTCGAAAAAGATTTCAGCGAGATCGCCATCAAGGGGCGAGGCTCGATGGGAAATATCCTTACCAAAGCCGACGTGCATAAGATCAGCTTGAAACAACGGGGCAGCTCCACCCTCGGCGGACGGCAAGTGTGGTTCGACCGCGATGTGCTGCGCCTCAACTACGACGGCAGAGGAGAAGAGCTTGGCGAATTCAAAAGCGACGACCTTATTCTTGTCATCCTGCGCAGCGGCGAGTTCTACACGACGAACTTCGACCTCAGCAACCACTACGACGACGATATACAGATCATCGAGAAGTTCAACTCCAATAAGGTGTGGACGGCGGCACTGTATGATGCCGACCAGAAATATCCGTACCTGAAACGTTTCGTGCTTGAAGCGGGCAGCAAGAAGCAGAATTTCCTTGGCGACAATCCGAAGAGCCGGCTGCTTCTTCTCACCGACGAGGCGTATCCGCGCATAGAGGTAGTGTTTGGCGGACATGACGCGTTCCGCGAACCGTTAGTGCTGAATGCAGAAGAATTTATCGGCGTGAAAAGCTTCAAGGCGAAAGGCAAGCGTATCTCCACCTTCGAAGTGGAGACCGTCAACGAACTGGAGCCGACGCGCGTCGTGCCTGCCGCACAGCCATCGGAAGACGACGGCGAAGACCTTTCCGGAGAAGGAAACAAGGCGAACGGGCAGATGCCGCTTTTCGAGGAATAAGTAATGAGCGATGCTTGCGGGTTTTCAAAAAGTACGTACTTTTACGCCGCAAAAACAAGAAGCGGCTGTGGTGTAATTGGTAGCCACGTCAGACTTAGGATCTGATGCTTCACGGCGTGGGGGTTCGAGTCCCTTCAGCCGCACAATAATAAAGCCTTCCGAGCTCGGAAGGCTTTATTATTTGATCTCCTCGAAATCTACATACTCTCCTTCGTCTTTGGAGAAAATCTTCTTGCGTGTGGGCGAGCCGTTACCTCCCTCTGAAGTATTCTGACGGCGGCGGTTGCCGTCTTCGCGACGTTTCCTACTACTCTTCGTATGGTTGCTCTCTCCGCCGAACAACATGTTCTTGAATGCCCGCAGAATGGAGAACCCTGCCAGAAAAACCAACAGGAGAAAGAAGAGAAACATTATAAACAGGAACTTGAACATATAGTGTGCTATTGGGTTGGGTCTGAAATCATATTTGCTTTCTCCCGACGGAAAGAGACAGGAGAACATAGAGAAGAATCGTTCCGGCGATGCCGAGCATGCCGAACAAGGCAACGAACAACACGGCACAGCCCGCCAGGATATAACGCCTTTCGTTTCCTTTCCATGCGAGCGACTTGACCTTCAGAGAAAACATCGGTATCTCGGAAACAAGCAGCAGAGATGTCGTAAGTGCCACGAGAAGCGTCACCACAACGAACAGCACCGGCTGCGCCTCAGCCAGCGGAGCGAGAGCATATCCCGCAGAAGCCCAAAACAGAGCATGCGCAGGGACCGGCATACCGATAAACGAGGTTGTCTGCCGCTCGTCGATATTAAACTTCGCCAAACGCAAAGCAGAGAAAGCCGGTATCACGAACGCCAGGTAAGGGACGTAACGCCCAATCTCACCCAACGAAAGACAAGCCTGACCAAGCATCCAAAACACAATCATGCCCGGAGCAACTCCGAAACTAATCACGTCAGACAGCGAGTCAAGCTCCTTCCCCATCGGAGAATATGCACTCAAGAGGCGGGCAGCAAAGCCGTCCATAAAGTCGAACACGGCAGCCACGATAATCCACACGGCAGCCCACCATAAATCGCCCTGCAAAGCCATCACCGTAGCAACACAGCCCGACACAAGGCTCATGCAGGTAATCGTATTGGGAATATGTCTTCTGATATTCATCATCGCTCTTCCTGTTTCTTTTGTTCAGAGAGGCGTGCGATAGGCGTTTGGTTTCCGGTCACCTTCTGATCCATCTCGACCAGGACCTCCGTCCCTACCGGCAGGAAGACATCCACACGCGAACCGAACTTGATAAACCCCATCTGGTCGTCAACATGACACTTGTCCCCGACCTTGGCGTAGGTAACGATGCGACGGGCAAGAGCTCCGGCAATCTGACGTGCCAACACATCCACTCCGTTCTTGGTGGTGATGACAACTGCCGACCGTTCGTTTTCAATACTGCTCTTCGGCAGATAAGCTGCCATAAACCGTCCGTCGTTGTGAGAGACATATTTCACCGTCCCGTTTACCGGAAACCAGTTGGCATGCACATTGAAGACGGACATAAAGATGGATATCTGCAGGCAGGGTCGGTGAAGGATCTCGTTTTCCATCACTTCCTCAATAGCGACAATCGTGCCGTCGGCAGGAGCTATCGCCAATCCTTCGGAGTCGTAAGGGAAACGGCGGAACGGACTGCGAAAGAAATTAAGCACCAAGAGAAAGAGTGCGGCAGAGAGCACACCGACAGCATAGAACAACACACCGCATCCCATGGTATGATACAACACGACATTCACGACAAACAATATCGTGAACAACGTAAGCAGCAAACCCGTTCCTTCTCTGTGTACTTTCATCTTTCCTTAATGCTGTGCGACCAATTTTAGTTCGCAAAAGTATTCATTTTTACTCAATGGGCAAACCCTCTCAGAAGCAACGAATGTAGGCAACGGAAAAGCTGTCGTACAGATAATCCTGTATGCCGTGCTTGTAGCCGAACGACAAAACATTCTTCTTGATTTCATAGTTGAGCTTTGTGCGGAGCACCATCGGCTTGTCGCCTTCTCCCCTGTAACCCTTAATCCCCGTATAGTCACAGCCGAAAGAAAAGCCATGAAAGGTAACCTTTGCACCGAGGGCATACGTCAGTGCGTCGTTCTGACGGTGAATGGCATCGTTTGTCATCCAACAATAGAAGCCCGCCATTCCATGCAGGCGAAACGAAGCGGTCTTCTGCGGATTCTGCCACAGCGTGCGCCCTATGTTGCAATCGAACCAATAAGCAGCCGCATCCGTATAACGGGCATCGCACAGGCGGCCTCCGCTGGCAGTCTTCAAACTCGCATTGGCTACGATGTCTACCCACTTCTCGCTGGTCAGCACCTGATAATGGCACGACAGGATAAAATCGCCATGACAGGGAATAGGAGACTTGACTTCGACGGCACTGCGCTCGTCGCGCACCTCGGGGGATGTCTCGTACCACTCCTGAAACACTCCGTAGAGCGACACGCCGGCACGCCCTCCTGCTATCGGGATATACAAACGGGCAAACACATCCTTCGTCTTGTCGCCGCTCATTTTATGGTATTCACCCCTTACTTCTGCCTCCCAGCGCGCAGAGAGCCTACCTCCCGTCAACTCGGGAAGGGGAAAAGCATTCGGTCCGAAATATCGGGGCGTATATTTAAGAAAGGCTGTTTTATCACGCCAACCATCGGCTTGAACCGACAGACATAAACCCAAAAGAAGAACCACCAAAGAAACTTTCGCTCTCATAACCCCTTCTACAAACGATCGTCCACCAACCGAGGGTCTATACAGCCCTTTACATCATACACCACACCGCGATTGCGAGTCAGACTGCGGACATCCAAATCCATAAACGCCTTATGCGCCACCGTAAGGACAACGGCGTCAAACTTTCCTTCGGGCAGTGTGTTCATCACCTCCATACCGTATTCCCGCCTGACATCCTCCGCCTTTGCCCAAGGATCGTAGACGGTGACATTCATTCCGTAGTCTTTCAACACGCGGACAACATCCACCACCTTCGTGTTGCGCACATCAGGGCAGTTTTCCTTGAAGGTGAAACCGAGCACCAGTACTTCGGCGTCCTTCACTCTGACATCTTTCTTTATCATACACTTCACCACCCTGCCGGCAATGTATTCGCCCATCGTGTCGTTGATGCGGCGACCATAGAGTATCAATCCGGGATGATAGCCGTAGTCTTCCGCCTTGCGGATGAGATAATACGGGTCGACACCGATGCAATGCCCGCCGACCAGCCCGGGCTTGAACGGAAGGAAGTTCCATTTCGTTCCGGCTGCAGCCAACACCTCGCCGGTGTCTATGCCGAGCAGATGGAAGATCTTCGACAGTTCGTTCACAAAAGCGATATTGATGTCCCGTTGCGTATTCTCGATGACCTTGGATGCTTCTGCCACACGAATGCTCGAGACAGGGAACGTCCCGGCAACAATAACGGAACGGTAGAGGGCATCCACCTTCGCTGCCGCCTCCGGAGTGGAGCCGGAGGTCACTTTCATGATCTTCTCGACGGTATGCTCCTTGTCCCCTGGATTGATGCGTTCGGGAGAGTAGCCGGCGAAGAAATCTTCATTGTATGTCAGAGACGATGCCTTTGCCAGGATAGGCACACATTCCTCTTCCGTGATGCCCGGGCAGACCGTCGATTCGTAGACCACGATGTCTCCTTTCTTCAACGCCCTGCCTACCGTTTCGCTGGCACGATACAGGGGTGTGAGATCCGGACTATGATGCACATCAACCGGAGTAGGGACTGCCACGATATAATAATTACACGAAACCAGGTCTTCCGCATCGGAAGTGAAATAAAGCCCCGCCTCCCCTTCTTCAGGCAGCCGAGACAAAAGCACCTGCCTCAAGGCTTCGCCCGAAACTTCTTTCGTGGCATCTTCACCCGAGCGCAAAGCGGCAACGCGCTCCGTCTTCACATCGAAACCGACCACGGGATATTTCGTTGCAAACAGATGTGCCAACGGCAGCCCGACATACCCGAGACCTATAACGGCTATTCTTATCCTCTCCACTATTTCTTCCATTTTTCTATGTGTCCGATTGCTCGCAAAGGTAGTGTTTCCCTGGTGGAATTATATGAAAAACGGCGTTTTATCTATACATTTGCCACATATTCAAAATAAAAACAGACAAAACGATGAGAATAGGTATCCTCTCTTCCGGAGGCGATTGCCCCGGCATAAACGCAACGATTCGCGGGGTTGGGAAAACAGCCATCATGCACTACGGCATGGAAGTGATAGGAATACACAGCGGCTTTATCGGACTGCTCAACAAAGATATCCAGCCCTTCGACGAGCGCAGCCTGTCCGGCATACTGAACCTTGGAGGGACCATTTTGGGAACCTCGCGCGAGAAGCCGTTCCGCAAACTTCTCGCATCCGGAGAGGGTGACAAACCGCAAATCATCAGACGGAACTACGAAGAGCTGGGCTTGGACTGCCTGGTATGTATCGGAGGAAACGGCACACAGAAGACCGCAGGGCTGCTGTCGGCACTGGGTCTGAACATCATCGGCGTCCCCAAGACCATCGACAACGATATTTGGGGTACGGACATAACCTTCGGCTTTGACACGGCAGTCAACATCGCAACCGAAGCCATCGACCGCCTGCACTCGACGGCAAGCTCCCACAAGAGAGTGATGGTGGTGGAGGTAATGGGGCATCACGCAGGGTGGATTGCCCTGTACGCCGGAATGGCAGGCGGGGCGGATGTGATTTTGTTGCCGGAATTGGGATACGACATGGACAAGGTGAACCAAACCATCCTCGACCGCGCCCATCGCGGCAAGCCTTACTCCATCGTGGTTGTTGCCGAAGGATTGCAAACACCGGAGAAGAAACGTCCGTCGGACTATATCACACGTACTATAGAGGCTGCCACGGGCATCGAATCGCGCGACACTGTATTAGGATATATCCAGCGTGGCGGCAACCCTTCGCCCTTCGACCGTAACCTGGCAACCCGTTTGGGAGGGCATGCCACGGAGCTGATTGCCGAGCGCCGGTTCGGACGTATGGTATGCATGCGGGGAGACAAGGTGGAATCCGTCGCCCTGTCTGAAGTTGCCGGCAAACTGAAGACGGTCACTCCGGACAACGACCTGATTGTTCAAGGGAGAAGAATGGGAATATCGTTCGGCAGATGAAAAAACTTTTCCACCTTCATGCAAAATGTTTGAGACCGGAAAAGTACTTTTTTTCTTTCCTGCAAATTGCATGGGACCGGAAGAGATATTTGAACTCGTCATTCGGAATCGCCCGAAGACTCGTCCGGGGTTTGAGAAGCCGAGTCGTCGGCACTGCCATTTGCCTGTTTGCCCAACTTGATAATGCGTTCCAGGAACGATTTGTCTTCACTCATTTTCGAAAGCACATACTCGGAAGCCTTACGCTCCGAATCTCTTCTGTTACCGCCGATGCCGTAGCCAACCTGCTCGCCACCGACAACAACTGCGCTACGAAAAAATGCCTTTCCCCTTCGTTTGCTATTATAACCCTCCATCACTTCGAACCCGATCTCGATCTTGTTCTTAGCTCCCCACTCAATCAGCTTCGATTTATGGTTCAATTCTTTCCGGTCAAGGTCCTTCAGGTCTATGTGTTTGTTGATAATCTCGTTCTCGACAAATTTCGAACACACCTCGTAGCCCTGATCCAAATATATAGCCGCGATCAACGCCTCCAGTGCGTTTCCGAAGATGTGCTTCTCGAGCACACCTTTCCCATGCGAGAAAACCAGCATCTTGTCGATCCCCAACTCTGCCGCCACTCGTTCAAGCGATGTGCGCTGCACGATTTTCGACCGCATTGCGGACAGATATCCTTCCTGCTTGTTCACGTACTTCTTATACAGATAGTCCGTCACGATGGCATCCAGCACGGCATCACCCAAAAACTCCATCCGCTCATTGTCTTTCTTCTTGAAATAATCCTTCCCCAAATTCGAAGACTTATGGATAAGAGCCTGTCGGTAAAGCTCGAGATTGTCGGGGAAGAATCCCAACAACCTGTAGAGAAACAAATAAGGCTCCTTATGCCTGTTTATAAGAAGCCTTACTTTCTTCTTTAATTTTGCAAACACGTTATTTCTCAAATTTCTTTACGATTGCACAAGCATTATGCCCACCAAAACCGAAGGTATTGGACAGGGCAGCACGTATCTCCCGTTTTTCCGCCTTGTTGAACGTAAAATTCAACTTGTAGTCTATCTCGGGGTCATCATCGCCGTCCGCATGGTTGATTGTCGGAGGGATTATGCCGTCTTTGATTGCCATGATACAGAATATGGCTTCGATGGCTCCCGCAGCACCAAGAAGGTGACCGGTCATGGATTTCGTCGAGCTGATGTTCAGCTTATATGCATGATCGCCGAACACCTCTTTGATTGCCTTAACTTCGGAGATGTCTCCCACCGGCGTCGATGTCCCGTGGACATTGATATAGTCGATATCTTCCGGCTTCATCTCGGCATCCTCCAGGGCGTTTTTCATCACGAGCTTTGCGCCTAATCCTTCGGGGTGAGAAGCCGTCAGGTGATAGGCATCAGCCGACATTCCCGTTCCTGCTATCTCAGCATATATCTTCGCCCCACGAGCCAAGGCATGTTCCATTTCTTCCAAAACAAGGCAGGCACTGCCCTCACCCATGACAAAGCCATCGCGGCTTGCGCTAAACGGACGTGATGCAGTCTCGGGCGAATCGTTGCGTGTCGACAATGCGTTCATTGAGTTGAACCCGCCGACACCGCTCTCTGTGATGGCTGCTTCCGCACCGCCTGTCACAATCACGTTTGCCTTTCCTAAACGAATGTAGTTGTACGCATCCGAGAGCGCGTTGGTGGAAGAGGCACAAGCCGACACCGTAGCAAAGTTCGGACCATGAAAGCCGTACATCATGGAGATATGCCCTGCTGCGATGTCGGATATCATTTTAGGGATGAAGAACGGACTGAATTTCGGACCTATCGTGTCTTTAATTTTCGCGTATGCCAACACTTCCTCGTCGAATGTCCGTATGCCGCCTATGCCGGAAGCAAAAATAACGCCGATGCGGTTCTTGTCTTCCTTTTCGAGATCCATCGCGGAATCCTCAATTGCCTGCTTCGCCGCACATATCGCGAGCAAGCTGTATCTGTCGCATTTACGAGCTTCTTTCCGATCCATAATCGCGAGCGGATCAAAACCCTTCACCTCGCATGCAAACTTCGTCTTGAATTTCGATGCATCAAACTGCGTAATAGGACCGGCACCACTCTTACCACCAACAATACCCTCCCAAGTCTCTGAGAGGGTATTGCCAAGAGGAGTGACGGCACCAAGTCCGGTTACCACAACTCTTTTTAATTCCATACTGTTCTCAAATGGATCGATTACTTACTTTACCGTTGCGTTTGCTTCGATATAAGCGATTGCGTCGCCCACTGTTGTAATCTTTTCTGCCTGATCATCAGGAATT
>CAVIFD010000018.1:0-5602 GCA_963641545.1 bacterium
AGCTCTTCTGCAGTACCTGTGAAACTATGGAAAACGCCTCTGAGTCGCTCGCATCCAACCTTGTGAATACTATCCAACACCTCCGCATATGCCGCCCGAGTATGGATGGCAACAGGCAGATTCAAATCGACGCTCCACCTCAGCTGTTCCTCAAAAACCTTCTTCTGCTCTTTCAGATAGGTCTTGTCCCAATATAGGTCAATCCCTATCTCTCCTATCCCGCAGTAAGGTCTCTTTCCGAGCCGTGACTCCACCTCGCGGAGATTCTCGCTGTAATGCTCGTCCACACTCGTCGGGTGAAGCCCCATCATGGGATATGCAAAATCCGGAAAACGGTCGCTCAATTCATGCATCCGTGCGATGGTGGAGGTGTCGACATTCGGAAGAAGGATGGTGTCGATCCCCGACTCCATGGCAATGCCTGCCAATGCGTCCTGCTCCGGATCGAAATCCTCCAGATACAAATGATTGTGAGTGTCTATCAGTTTCATTACTTAAGATTTTCGGCTCATCAAACGACTGCTTACATCTTTTAGGACGGTCAGCTTTCCCTCGGCAACGTTCAGCTTCGCGAGAGAATCTATTGCCTTGTCATAGTATCCTCTCATTTTGGACTCGGTGATTTCTTTCAGATGCAATTCGTTATATATATCGGTGAACGCCTTTATCTTCTCTGCAGGGATGAAGCGGGTTTTGCTCATCCAACTCTCAAGAGCCGCTTTCTGCTCCGGCGAAGCCAACTCGAAAGCATGTATCAACAGGAATGTCTTCTTGTTGCAACAGATATCACCGCCGATGTTTTTGCCGAACGTAGCGGTGTCGCCATAAACGTCGAGCAGGTCGTCTTGCAACTGGAAAGCCAGACCTATGTTTATCCCGAAGTTGTACAGACTGTCAGCGTCTTCCGTTGATGCGCCGCCGATGATGGCTCCGGTTTTGAGGCTGCAGGCAAGCAGAACTGCCGTCTTCAGCCGTATCATCTCGATATACTCGGCTTCGGTCACGTCCGTGCGCGATTCAAACTCCATATCGTATTGTTGCCCGCCGCAAATCTCGAGGGCAGTCTTGGTGAACAGATCGAACACTTCTTTCCTGCAGCGCGGCTCTGTTGCTCCCATCAGCCGATACGCTTCAATCAGCATGGCGTCGCCGGAAAGGATTGCCGCATTCTCGTTCCACACCTTATGGACCGTCGGCTTGTTTCGTCTCTTGTCTGCCTTGTCCATCAGATCGTCGTGGAGCAACGTGAAGTTATGGAACACTTCTATTCCCAATGCAGGGAGCAATGCGTCCTCCACATTTTCTTTATACAGATTACAAGCCATCAGGACAAGAGCCGGACGGATCCTTTTCCCTCCGAGCGACAGGATGTATTCAATCGGGTCGTACAAACTCTTGGGAGGGCAATCAAATGTCAGACGGGAGATTTCTGTCTCCACCTTCTGCAGTATCTCTTCAAAGGACAGCATATATGAACTATGTGTTACGGATAAGACAAAACAAAAAAGGCTGCAAACCGGCGCAGCCTTTTTTGTTTTATGTAAAAGATAATTATTGCAATCTGAAAGTAACAGGCACGGTATACTTCACACGCACAGGTTTACCTCTTTGCTTACCGGGAGTCCATTTCGGCATCGAGTTGATCACGCGAAGTGCTTCCTTGTCCAACGACGGGTCTACTCCACGCATTACCTCAGCATCCACAATCGATCCGTCCCTGTTTACAACGAACGAACAAGTAACACGACCTTGGATACCGTTCTCCTGTGCGATGACCGGATACTTGATACTCTTGGCAAGGAACTGCAACAGCGCGCCTTGACCGCCGGGGAACTCAGGCATCGTCTCAACGACCGTGAAGATCTGCTGAGCCGACTCCTCTTCCTCTTCTTCAACGACCGTCGGAGCAACATAGGCTTCAACCTGTGCCGAGCTCTGGTCGTCCTCGGATGAGATGATGTCGACCTGATCAAGCTCCACGTCGTCATCCACGATGTTCAACTGCTCCACGGCTGCAGGTGCAGGGGGTGGAGGGGGAGGCGGAGGCGTGTCCTCCTGCCTCGTGATCTCAATTTCTTCTTCAGCGATGATATCCGATACGCCTTCATCTTTGACGATCTGGATATCACGGGTTCCCCATTCGAACCCAACGAACAGAACGGCCAAACCTACAACCATACCCATAAGGAGACCGAGTGTTTTACCCCGTTCCAAGTCCGCTTTCGGTGATTTCTTAACTTCCATACTTTTATGAATTAATTAAAGATGTGTCTTTCTTGATGCCGCAAAAATACAAATTATTTCATACCGCAAGATGAAACGAAAAAAATAGTACCTCTTTCCTGCATCTCTTCGAGACAAGAAACGAAGCACGAGGGCTGCGTTCGTTATTTGTCGATCTCCGAATCCGATCCGTATCGCTTCATCTTGTTGAACAACGTCTTCCGGCTGATGTTGAGAGCCTCTGCCGTCAGCGTCCGGTTGTAATTATGTTTGCGGAGGGTTTCGCGTATCAGTTCTTTCTCCGCCTGCGCATTGACCTCGCGGATGCTGCAGGCGACCGGCTGTTCTGCAAGTTCGTATCCCTTCACCCTGTCGGGCAGATGCTCGGGACGGATGGTGCCGTCGGTGCAGAGTATCATCGCACTTTGCACGGCATTCTCCAGGTCGCGGACGTTCCCGGGCCAATCGTAAGAACAGAGCAGCTTCAGGGCTTCGGGTGTGACGGTCTGCACGTCGAGGCTCAACGCCCTGTTATGTTTGCGGATGAAGAAGTTTGTCAGCAGGGGAATGTCTTCCTTGCGCTCACGAAGCGGTGGGAGGATGATGGTAAAGATATTCAGGCGATAGAGAAGGTCGAGGCGGAAACGCCCCTCTTTCACTTCGTCGTCAAGATTGCGATTGGTGGCGGCAATGATACGGACATCCACGGGGATTGCCTTCTTCCCTCCGATACGGGTAATCTTACGCTCCTCCAGCACGCGAAGGAGCTTGACCTGGGCATCCAAAGGCAGCTCGCCTATCTCGTCGAGGAAGAGTGTCCCGCCATTTGCCCGCTCGAAAGTTCCAGCTTTGGCTTCCTTGGCATCGGTGAAGGCACCGCGCTCGTGCCCGAACAGTTCGCTCTCCATCAGCGTGAGCGGGATGGCTCCGCAGTTGACGGCAACAAACGGGGCGTTGGCGCGCAGGCTGCTCTGATGGATGGCACGGGCAATAAGCTCTTTGCCTGTGCCGCTCTCGCCGTTGATCAAGACGGTGGCATTCGTCTCTGCCACCCTGTGTACCTGCGTCATGGTATGTTTCAGTCCGGTGTTCTCTCCGACGACGGGGGGTTGTTTCCCTCCAAGAGTCTTCTTCAATGTCGACAATTCGCTTTTCATCCGGCTGTGCTCGACGGCGCGTCTCACGGTGAGCACCAGCTTGTCGTTGTCGAAAGGCTTCTCGATGAAGTCGTACGCACCTTTCTTCACCGCGTCTACAGCCAAGGCGACGGAACCGAATGCCGTGACAAACAAAACGATCTGATTGGGAGAGATACGTTTGATCTCCTCCAAAGCCTCGATGCCCGTCAGGCGCGGCATCTGTTGGTCGAGCAGGATAACATCGGGATGAAAGGAAAGGAGAGCGTCCACAGCTTTCCGTCCGTTCTCGACTGTCATGACATCGTATCCTTCGTCCTCCAGCAGGCGGGCAATCATCTTGCGGATATGCGGCTCGTCGTCTGCCACTACAATTTTTGCTTTCATATGCGTTGCGGTAGTTTTATGTTTATGCAGGTTCCCTTGCCGGGAGTGCTTTTTATCTCGATCTCGCCGTCATGACGTTTCACTATGCCGTAGCAGATTGCCAATCCCAGTCCGGTGCCTTCCTCTTTTGTCGTGAAGAACGGATTGAACACGTTCTCGATGTCTTTCCGGTCGATTCCTTTCCCCGTGTCTTCAAACGAGATGATAAGATAGCGGGAATTGGCATTGATGGCAGCACCTTTCTCTATACTTATTATGAGTGTGCGCGGATGCTCTGGAGTGTTTTCGCTCATGGCTTCGACGGCGTTCAGGATGATATTCAGGAAGACCTGCTTCAGTTGTTCCGTGTCGGCTTGTATGGTCGTGTTGTCGGCAAAGTATTCAAACTCCACTTCGACATTCTGCTTGCGCAGTGTGTTGGTCACCAGCAGAAGTGTCCCGTTTATCAGCTGCTCGATGTTTACCTCCGACGCATTCAGCTCCGAGGGGCGGGCAAACGACAGCAGTCCCTGCACAATCTTGTTGATACGTTCCACCTCCGAGATAAGCTCGTCCATCATCTCCTTCTTTGCGGTGTCGGTATTGAAATCCTTGCTCAGATACTGTATCGTGCTGCGGATGGCGGTTAGCGGGTTTCTTATCTCGTGGGCGGCACCGGCAGCCAGCTCTCCCAGTGTGGCAAGGCGGTCGGCGCGATACATCTTCTTCAGGCGCTCGGTCTGCAACTCATGCAGCGAAGCATGCTCGATGGCAAACGTGGCTTGGTTGATAAGTATGGAGAGCAGCTTAAGTTCCTGTGGAGAGAATGCCGTCCCGTCGGTTTTCTTCCCGACAAAGATGATCCCGTTTATCCGGTTCATCACCTTCAGCGGGAATATCAGCTCGGCGTTCAGCTCCCGTATCACCAACTGCTCTTCCTGAGGCAGGTAGGCGATGATGTCCGGATGGGAGGATACGGCAAGATATTTATCGTTTACCGACAGCCAGCTGACGAGGCGGCTTTGCTTGGTCAGGATCACCGGCTTGTTCTTTTCTTCGTTCTGCCCCTTGTACTTTCCCGTATTCTCGTCGAGCAGGAAGAAGTAAATGTCTTCGACGGGGCACAGCTGTTTCACCTTGGCGGCGATGTTGCCGATGAGCAGCTGCTTGTCGGCAATAAGCGCAAGAGACTGGTTGAACTCCGAAAGCAGCTGCTCCAAGTTCGGCTGCCCCGTCTGTTTGTTTTTTCCAAGTAGAGACATGTCGCTTACGATTTTTCGCGGCAAAAGTATGCAATTATTCCGACCGAGTGGGTAAAAGATTACCCACCTTTGGGTAAAGCAAGATATGATTACCCAAGAGCAGACGATAGTGCGTTTTCGGCAACGCGCATGCAATTAGTGTATTATGGCATTTGGCATACCGTTTGCCTCTATATATGCGTAGAAACAAACAAAAGGAGAAAATCGGGTAACGGATTACCCAAGAAGACTTGATATGGTATATACAATGAGAAGAAGATTGTTGGTATCTCTGTTTATGGGATTTGTCGTGGCAGGGCACGCCGAAACGGCAACGCCCCGCACAATTACTTACGACGAGGCGATCAGGATTGCATTGGGAGAGAGCTATACTGTGAAGTATTATAAGGAAGATATGGATGCCACGCGTTATTCGTATCTCTACACCAAGGCTCAGTTCAAGCCGATGCTCAACTTCGATTTCTTTACTCCGTCGTGGGTGGAAGAGCTTTCGGAAATCTCTCAGGCGAACGGTTTGCCGGTGTATAATTCCACAGGCTCATTGCAGGTGGGAGGTAATCTGAACTTCACATACGTGCTGCCGACCGGAGGTAACCTTGCTCTCAGCTCGAAGAT
>CAVIFD010000018.1:5650-11895 GCA_963641545.1 bacterium
GAAGATGGAGCGCGACCAGGTGTACAGCCGCTTCGCCCTCTCCTTCAACCAGCCCATCTTCACTGCCAACAAACTGAAGGAGAACATGCGGGTGGCAGAGCTGGACTACAAGAAAAGCACCTGCTACTTTACGCGTGTGCAGATGAACATAGTATATAGTGTAACGGAGAGCTTTTATGCCGTGTACAAGCTGGCGTATGAGCACAGGATCAACCGCGAGCGTTTGGACAATTCGCGCGAGGCATACCGCATCACCAAGCTGAAACGGGAGACGGGCAACCTTCCCGAGGGGGATATGCTGATTGCCGAGATCACGGTGGCACAAGACGAGGCTCGCGTCATGGAAAGCGAAGGGAAGCTGAAGGCGGCGGAAGACAGGTTCAAGCTGCTGATAGGTTTGCCCCTCGGCGAAGAGATAGACCTGAAGGCAGACATGGAGTTCGATGCTTTCATCGTCGATATGCAGCAGGCTATCGACGAAGCACTGCGCAACCGCATGGAGATTAAGGAAGACAATCTCGACATAGAGCTTCAGGCAATCGATGTGAAACGTGCCAAACGGGAACGGGAGTTCAAGGGAAACATCTCCGCATACTACGATTTCACGGGGCTGAGCACGCGCGACGGCGGCAACGTCGGGCAGCTGGTGGGCTCTTCGTTCGACAATATGTTCGACCGTCCGGCGAACCGAGGGATTGCTCTGACTGTCTCCTATCCGCTTATGGATTGGGGGCGTGCGAAGAACCGGGTGCGCCGCGAACAGGTCCGCCTGAAACAGCGCAAGCTGGACCTTGAGAACACCGAACGCACGATAGAGCAGGAGATACGCGAGATTGTACGCAGTGTGTATGAAGCCGAGAAACGTTACCGCATAAACCACCGGAACAGGGAGGTGGCAACGCAGAGCTACAAGATCAGCCGGATGCGCTTCGAGAACGGCGACATGACGAGCCGGGAGCTTGCCATCGAGCAGGAACGCCTCTCGCAGGTGCAGCTCTCCTACATCGAGAGTTACATCACCTACCGTCTTGCGGTTGCAGACCTCAACCGCAAGACGATGTACGACTTCGAGCATAACCGCAGCTTCCTGCCCGAGCAGTAGAATGGGAACAAGAACGAATTTGAAAAGAAGAAGATATGAACAGACACAAGAAGAGTTTTATCGCGGTGCTGACGGCAGTCCTTCTGATGCCCTTTACCGTCAGTGCGCAGGGAGAGGGGGAAGCCGCCCTGCTGCTCGATTTGAAGAAAACGCGTGCCGACTACGAGGTTGCCAAGCAGAAGTTTGAGAACGACACGAAGCTGTACGACGAGAAGGCGATCTCGGCGAACGATTTCAACCGTTCGAAGAATGAGCTGCTGAGCAAGGAGGTGGATTATCAGAAGCTGATATTGAAACTGATCTCGCAGCAAAGCTACATCACGGTGGAGCGTGCCGTGAAATATCAGGATGAGCGCGGCGAGCGCAAGGTGAAGATCACCCTCAAAAGTGCGTTGGAAGGAAACGAAGAGTATCTGAGTCAGTTCAAGGAACATTTCGATGTCTTCACGCCCGAGATGCGCTCCGGCAAGATATACAATATATATGTGTCGCTGGTGGACAACGAAACGAAGACGATTATCGGCTCGCCTTATGAATACCGCGTGCCGTCCATCGAGCTTGGGAAGGTTGCCACTGCCGACTTCGAGCTGCTGAAGGATGCGGAAAACCTTACCGTGTCGCTGAACTACAACAACCGCAAGGACGAGAAGAACATCTACCTGAAGAAAGACGCGAGTGTGAACGTTGTCGACATCTCTTCCATGCAGTTCAGCCAGGAAGCCGACCTGAGCAGCAAGGCAACGTACGACCTGACGCTCGAACGCTTCTCCACGTCCGATGATGTGTATCGCCTGGAGGTTGTCGGGCTGCCGCGCCGGATAACATACGATTTCACGGACGGGGAAAGCAAGGTGACGCAGATCAAGTTCGCACAGGGCGTGAATGTGAAGAAGCTATCTTTGCAGGTCTATCTGCCGGACCGCGACGATGAGGAGGTGGTGATCGACCGCCCCATCAAGTTCCAGGTCCAATCAGCCTCAGCCTCCAACGGCAAGAAGGCAGGCAGCGAAGATCTGGAGATCGTTCCTCGCGGGAAAGGAAAGATCGAGGTGCGTGCTAACAACCTTTACCATGAGACGACCGTCGGGAAAGAGGTTGCCATGGACGTGACCGTGCGCAACGGGGGCAGCCGCCGTTTGGACAACATCCGTCTGACGGCAGAGAAGCCTCTCGGATGGGATGTCCGCATCGTGCCGGATGTGATAAGCTCACTGGAGCCGGAGAAGGAAACGACCGTACAGGTCTCCATCATCCCTCCCAAAGACGGCGGAGTGGGCGCACAGGAAGTGAAGATAAAGACGGAAGCCATGGCAGACAATCGCAAGGTGGATACCGAAGACAAGACGGTGCGCATACAGGTGAATGCCCCGACATCGGTTGTCGGCACCATCTTGCTGATACTGCTGCCGGTGGGCATCATCGTGGGGATAGTCCGGTTCGGGATGAAGCTCAGCAAACGATAGGAATAATAACAACACAAAATAAGAACACCATGTTACAAGCAATTGATTTGACAAAGAGGTATGAGGACGGACACTTGGCGTTAGATGCCCTGAACCTGGAGATCGGGCAGGGGGAGATATTCTTCCTCCTCGGAGCAAACGGGGCAGGGAAGACCACCTCCATAAACATCTTCCTCAACTTCATCGAGCCCACATCGGGCAAAGCCCTTATCGACGGCATCGACGTTGTGGAGAATCCTTTGGCGACAAAGAAGCACGTCGCCTTCGTTTCCGAGAATGTTATGCTCTACGGCAACTTCACTGCCCGTCAGAACCTCGACTTCTTCGCCCGCCTCGGGGGTAAGACGAACCTCACGAAAGAGGACTACTACAATGTCATGCGGCGGGTCGGTTTGCAGGAAGATGCCTTCGAACGCAGGCTGAAGACATTCTCGAAAGGTATGAGGCAGAAGGTCGGGCTGGCAATAGCCATCATCAAGGATGCCGGCAACATCGTCATGGACGAGCCGACCACGGGGCTCGACCCCAAGAGCGCGGCAGATCTGATGCAGATACTGCTCAGCTTGCGCAGTGCGGGCAAGAGCATACTGATGTGTACGCACGATCTGTTTCGCGCCAAGGAGGTGGCAGACCGCGTCGGCATAATGAAGGACGGACGGCTGGTTATGCTTCGCAGCCGCGAAGAGTTTCTCCGCGACGACCTCGAGCGCATTTATCTGGATTATATGCAGGAGATAGTTTTGAAATAATCACCACAGGGAAGAGACGAATATGATTTGGTTAATAGCGAAGAAAGACTTCCTGCTGAACTTGCTGTCGGTACGGTTTGTCATAGGATTTGTGTTGTGTCTGCTGGTGATACCGTTCACGGTTATCGTCGGCGTGGAGGATTATCAGAAC
This sequence comes from bacterium, assembly GCA_963641545.1. Lineage (GTDB taxonomy): Bacteria > Bacteroidota > Bacteroidia > Bacteroidales > Tannerellaceae > Parabacteroides. The sequence goes on from CAVIFD010000018.1 coordinate 9,116, forward strand.
CGCGTGCGGGTCTGCAAGATCGAGCAGGAGGCGGCGGATAAAGAGATGAAAGAGCAGCACGTGTGGTCTGCCGTCCGCCCTGTCGTTGTGCAGAAGCCCGAGCCGCTGAGCATATTCAGCACGGGCATTGCAGGCAACGTGGGCAATATGGTGAAGATCAAATTCGGGCAATATCCGTTGTTTCCCGAGGGGCATGCCCTCACCCGCGACAATCCTTCGTTGAATGCCTTCTTCACGATAGACTTCTCGAGGGTGATTGCCATCCTCATCTCGCTGCTGGCACTCGTCTTTTCGTATGATGCCATCACGCGTGAGCGGGAAGACGGGACGATGAAGCTGACGATGACCGGCGAGGTGAGCCGCATCTCCTTCCTGACGGGGAAGCTGACGGGACTGCTGCTGACGCTGCTGCCCATACTGCTGTTTTGCTATCTGTTGGCGTGCCTCATCATCGTGGTCAACCCCTCGATTGCCCTTTCCGCATCCGACTGGGGCGGATTGTCGCTGCTCTTTCTCACGTCCGTGATATATATGATGGTGTTCCTGCTGCTCGGGATGTTTATCTCAAGCCGCGTGACACATTCGTCGTCGTCCATCATCATCTGCCTGCTGTGCTGGATATGGTTTCTTTTCCTTATGCCCAACATCGCGACATATACGGCGCAAAGCATCGCGAAGACGCCGTTGTACGACAATGTGAAGACAGCCATGAACGGCTGCGACGAGGACTACGACAAGAGATACGAAGAGGAAGAGGAGCGTGTGGTGCGCATGCTTGGACTTAAGCATCTGGTATTTTATAACTACAGCCAAAACGGAGAACACGTCGAGATGTCGGGAGGCTCGAGAGATGTGCCGTTGTTTCTCCTGGAGATGCAGAAGTGGGCAACGCCCAACATGCTTGATAATGCGGACAGGAAGTGGGCACTACAGCGCAGCTTCCTCGACGCGCTTGTGCATCAACAGCGCCTGCAGCAGGCAATAGCATGGCTGTCGCCCTCCGAGCTGTTCGACCAGACGACGGATGCCCTCTGCCACACGGATGCAAACAGCTTCCTTGGATACATGGAGAGCTTGCGCAAGTATCGCGAGACGCTGATCACCTATTTCAAGGACAGGAAGCTGTTCGAATCCACGGCATACTTCACTGCCGAGCCTTTGGAGGATTTCCCTACGCAGGCGGAAGTCGATTCGGGCGACGAGGCGGCATTGCGGAAGTTTAACAGGTACGACGACGACTTTGCGTATCTCGACACGAGCGGCATCCCGCAGTATGTCCCTCGGCAGGCAACACTATCTGCAACGCTCTCCGTCGCGCTCGGACGCCTGTGCGCCCTGATGGGGCTGGCAATGGTGCTGCTGCTGGGGACCGTCGTGTCGTTTATGAAATATGATGTCAGATAATATCAAACAAATCACACAGCCATGTTTACTACTTTATATATACGCGAATTGCAGAGCTGTCTCTACAGCCTGCGCTTTCAGGTCTCGTTCGTCATCGTCGTGCTGGTGTTTGCCTTGGGCAGCATCTCGTTCGTTTCTTCCTTCAAGGACGTGCAGGACAGCTACGCCAAGTATAGCGCGTCGCAGCAGGAAGAGCTGGCGAAGCTCTCCGAGAATGTCTCTTCGGTTGCCACAACGAAGCGCAGCTTCATCATCTCCCCGCGCGAGAACAGCGTGATTGCGGACTGCAAGGAGAGCTACCTGCCGAACTGCATCACCTACAACGCGTACTATGTGTTCGACTATTCCGTGCGCCCCGCCGGCAGCAACCCTCTGATGGTGCGCACGGAGAGCCTCAGCTGGTCGTTCATCGTCTCCATGTTTCTTAGTTTCATCACGCTGCTCTTTGCCTTCGATGCCATCTCGGGGGAGAAGGAAGAACGGACGCTGGCACTGGTCTTCTCGAACGCAGTGCCCCGACGCACGTTCCTTTGCAGCAAGCTCACGAGCATCGTAACCATGGTGGGCGTGATGGAGCTGGTCGGCATACTTGTAAGCCTCATCATTCTATCTCTCTCCGGACAGGTGCGGCTCAGTGGCAGCTTCCTCTTGGAGACGGCGGGCTTCGTGCTGATAAGCCTTCTCTTCATCACCGCCTTCGCGGTGTTCGGATTGCTGTCGTCGGTGGTGACGCACCGGTCCAACATTAGCCTGCTCATTTCGCTTTGCTTTTGGCTGTTTGCTGCGGTGGTAATCCCCAACACATCCATATTCTGGGCAAAGACGCTGTTCGGCATACCTACGGCAGACGAGGTTGCCCGTAATCGTGAGGCAGCCTTCGACGAGATCAACCGTAATGCGCCCGAAGGAAGCTGGGCATCGAGCCCCGACGCGTTCTTCCCCAAACACAAGCTGCGGGCGCAAAACGTAACAAACCTCTTGAACAGTAACCAAAAATTCAACGATGCCTACTACCTGCAGCAGTTTCATCAGTTCGAGCAGACGCGCAACTTCACCCTCCTCTCGCCGATAGCGCAGTTCGATTACATGAACGAAGCCTTCCTCGGCGGCGGCTACCTGCGTTTTCAGAAGAACCGGACAGACCTGCATGCTTTCCGCGAGCAGTTCCTTCGCTGGTTCAAGGATATCGATGCAAAAGATAGCGACAGCCCGCACTGGTACAACCCCTACGAGACTTTTTCCACCAGCAAGAAGCCCGTCGCCATCGACAGTATCCCGCAATACAGCGAACAGATTGCCTCGTTCAGCCGGCGCATAGGTCTCGTCGGCGGATACATGATTGCAATGGTAATAACCATCGCTGCCCTGTTCATGGC
>CAVIFD010000019.1:0-7236 GCA_963641545.1 bacterium
TTTGTAGACAGAAAGAAAACCGTTCTTGTGTTGCAGCTGTATCACGTTCCCCACATTAGGATCGAAGCCGGCAAACACCACCGTTCCCTCCAGCGTTGCAAGCACACTCTCTTTCGGTGCTGCCACGATGTCGACACCATAATGGCCGATCTCCGCCTCGTAGTGCGACGACACCACCCCGCCCACAGGCTTGTAGAAAAACATCCCGTCCGCGGGAGCATGATTAGGGCTCAGCACCGTAAGGTTGTATTTCTCTTCTTCCTCAAACGTCTTGACAAAAGTCTCTTCCTCCTTGCTGCGGGGTATCTCGTAGCTTGCATCCACACGTGCCAAAGAATCGATCGTGCGGATGGAATCCGGATCTATCGTGCCTGAGAGGATGCCGGCGACATTATTCACATAGAGCGACTGTATCGCTATCATCCTCTCCAGGGAGTCCGCACGCAGCGCGTTATCTATTATCTCCTTGCGCACCTCCACATCCAGGTAGCCCGGCAGATAGTTGCGTATCGGGGTCTTTATGATTATCAGCGAGGTTCCGCATATCAGCGAGAAGGCGAAAAGCAAAAGCGTGAGGAACGCCGACAGCTTCGACATGCGCAGCGACCACACCTCCTCAAGCGTCGACTCGTTGATGAAAGACAGCTTGTATTTGAACCGGATGCGGTGCCAGAATGTTTTCCCTTTGTTTTTTTGCTTCTCTGCCATAAATCTCTTCACCTTATAAGTTGAGCAACCCCTCGGGGACGGAGACCCGCAGCGTCTTGTCGTCGTGACTGACCGCGACTATCAGCTCCTCTGCTGCCGGAAGAAGAAGCTCGTTGCCGCCACGGTCTATTTGGAAGAGCACGTTGAGTGTCGTCTCGTCCACATCGGTTATCCTGCCGAGTGTGCCGTGACGCTCGTCAACAACGGTGTAGCCCACGAAGCCGTCCCACGACATATCACCCACCAAAGTGTCTTCACCCTCCACATCTTTCAGCGGGAAGAACACCTCCCTGCCGCAGAACTCGCGGGCAGACTTCTCGTCGTCCACGCCCTCAAGCTTCACCAGCATGACTGTGTCGGTCTTGTATCTGTATTCTTCGATAAAGAAAGGAATAAGTATGCCGTCCATCTCGCAGACGACGTAAGGGTCGTCCACCGCGTCGAACAAGTCGCAGCCGGTCACCAGCGAGATCTCGCCCTTCACCCCGTGAGGCTTGGCGAACTGCCCGATCTTGAAAACTTCTTCTTTCCTTATCATACGTGATTCAGAGCCGCGTGATGCGTGCTCCTATACTGTTCAGACGTTTGTCGATGTTCTGATAACCGCGGTCTATCTGGTCTATGTTGTGTATGTGGCTGGTTCCTTCGGCACTCATGGCAGCAATCAGCAGGGCAATGCCTGCACGAATGTCGGGCGAGACCATATTGGCACCGCGCAGTTTGAAGCGGTTGCCCAAGCCTATCACCGTGGCGCGGTGCGGGTCGCAGAGGATAATCTGTGCACCCATGTCGATCAGCTTGTCGACAAAGAAAAGGCGGCTCTCGAACATCTTCTGATGGATAAGCACACTGCCGACAGACTGCGTTGCCACGACAAGGAGCACGCTCAGAAGGTCCGGCGTCAGTCCGGGCCAGGGAGCATCGGCAATGACCATGATAGACCCGTCGATGAATGTCTCTATCTCGTACTTGTCGTGTGCGGGGATATGTATGTCGTCGCCCACCTTCTCCACCGTGATCCCAAGGCGGCGGAAGGCATCGGGGATAATCCCAAGCATATCGTAGCCCGTGTTCTTTATCGTGATGTCCGACCCCGTCATGGCTGCCATACCTATGAAGCTGCCCACCTCTATCATGTCCGGCAGGATGGTATGCGTCGTCCCTCCAAGAGAGCTCACCCCTTCGATGGTTAGCAGATTGGAGCCAACGCCGGAGATCTTCGCGCCCATACGGTTGAGCATCGAAGAGAGCTGCTGCAGGTAAGGCTCGCAGGCGGCGTTGTAGATGGTTGTCTTGCCCTCTGCCAGCACAGCTGCCATAAGGATGTTTGCCGTACCCGTCACCGACGCTTCGTCGAGCAGCATATATGTTCCCTTGAGCCGTTTTGCCTCAATCTCGTATATCTGACGCTCGGCATCGTACCTGAAGCTTGCGCCGAGCTTCTGTATGCCGACAAAATGCGTATCAAGGCGGCGGCGACCAATCTTGTCGCCCCCTGGCTTCGGGATCAGAGCCTTGCCGAAGCGTGCCAACAGCGGACCGACAATCATGACAGAGCCGCGAAGCGAACTGCACTTACGCATGAAATCGTCGGTGTTGAGGTAGTCTATATCTATGTCGTCTGCCCGGAAGGTGTAGGTCGCCTCCGATATGCGCTCCACCTTCACCCTCATGTCGCGAAGGAGCTGGATAAGGTTGTTCACATCGAGGATGTCGGGCACATTCGTGATTGTCACCTTCTCGGGAGTCAGCAAAACGGCGCACAGCACCTCCAGTGCCTCGTTCTTGGCTCCCTGCGGCGTAATCTCACCGGAGAGCTTGTATCCGCCTTCTATGACAAACGAGCTCATTTTTTCTTACGGAAATTATTCTTCTTGTTCATGCTCTTCGAAGGAGCATTGCTCTTACTCTGCTGCTGCATTTCGAAGAAATCGGGCAGCTCCATCTCATCTTCGTATATGCAAACGGCACCATCAGACAGCTCATACAAGTCCTTGAACACCTTATAGTCGTCCACCGACTCCCTGTTCCATGTCATAAGCGACTTCTTCATCTGCATTGCCAGCAAGTATATCAGATAGTCTCTCTCCTCCCCCTGCTCCATTTCCTTCGCCTTCTCAATCAGCAGCTCGATGGTCTTGCCGTAGTGGCGATAGTGGATGCGGTTGTTGGGATAAGGGATATGCGGCGGGCGGGCAGCAAGGTCCTCCTTCCTTACGACATCATACGGATAGTCGATGTCCAACTTGAAGTCCGACATTATTGCCAGATGATCCCAAAGGATATGTTTGAAATCGTTCACATCACGCAGATGAGGGAACATATTGCCCATGATGTCGATGATGGTATTGGCGCAGTGCATGCGCTCCTCTCGGTCTGTTATCGTCAAGCAGTGGTCCACCATGTTTTGGATATTACGCCCGTACTCCGGCAGAGCCATCTTCTTTTCTTCTGTGTTGTATCTCATTGTCTTTTTCTTTTGCCCGGCAAAAATACTTATTTTATCCGTTCACACAAAAGGTGCCGCCTCGCAGCGAGGGGCAGGATTGCGCGCGCAAAGCTTTCCCGCGGCTTTGCGGAAGCAGGGTTTGCAGCAATCTTACTTCAGCGCGTTGTCTTGGCTCGGGATTGCAGCAATCCGGCATTCCGCGCATTTTCTTGGGTCCGGGATTGCAGCAATCTTATTTCCGCGCGTTGTCTTGGCTTAAGATTGCAGCAATCTTATCCCGGCGCATTGTCTTGGCTCAGGATTGCAGCAATCTTTTCTTCCGCGCATTGTCTTGGCTCAGGATTGCAGCAATCTTATCTCCGCGCGTTGTCTTGGACCGGGATTGCAGCAATCCGCCGTTCCCGCAGATTTCGGAGCATCGGATTGCAGCAATCCGCCGTTCCCGCCGTTGTCATGGCGGAGGCGGCTTCGCAATGTTGGTGTTAGAACGGTGTCTCGCTGCTGCCTCCGCTAAGGAAGTCGACCGAGGAAGAGGGAATGGGGTCAGGATTGTTGTTCATCGTCGAGGTGAACTCGCGCACTGCCATATCCTCGCCGATGTTCATAAACTTCGCAAACTCGCCCTTGAACCTCAGCTTCACGTCGTCCGTCTTACCGTTACGGTGCTTGGCAATGATAATCTCTGCCAGACCTATCAGGGAGTTGCCCCGTTCGTCTTCCGTTATCTTATAGTATTCGGGGCGATGGATGAAGCAAACCATATCGGCATCCTGCTCGATGGCACCGGACTCGCGGAGGTCTGCCAGCTGCGGGCGTTTGCCTTCGCTGCCCTGACGGCTTTCCACTCCACGGTTGAGCTGCGAGAGGGCAATGATGGGTATGTTCAGCTCTTTTGCAAGTCCTTTGAGCGAACGCGAGATGGTGCTCACCTCCTGCTCGCGGCTGCCGAAGCTCATTCCGCTTGCGTTCATCAGCTGGAGGTAGTCGATGAAGATACACTGTACGCCATGCTCGCGCACCAAACGGCGAGCCTTTGTGCGCAGCTCGAACACCGAGAGGCTCGGCGTGTCGTCTATGTAGATGGGTGCGTCGTACAGCTCCTTTATCTTGAAGTCGAGCTGCTCCCACTCGTAGCTCTCCAAACGTCCGTTCTTGATCTTCTCGCCGGGTATCTCGCAAACGTTTACTATCAGACGGTTTACCAGCTGGACGTTGCTCATCTCGAGCGAGAACAGCGCGACGGGTATATTGAAGTTCACTGCCATATTCTTCGCCATGGAGAGCACGAACGCCGTCTTACCCATGGCAGGGCGGGCAGCAATGATGATAAGGTCGGAGTTTTGCCACCCGGAGGTGATCTTGTCGAGGGCATCGAAGCCCGAGCGCAAACCGCTCAGACCTTCCGGCTGGTTTGCCGCCCTCTCGAGAAGCGTCATGGCTTCTTTTATGATGGGGTTGATCTGTATGACATCCTTCTTGACGTTCTGCTGGGATATCTGAAACAGTTTGCCTTCGGCATCCTGCATAAGGTCGTCCACATCCACCGTCTCGTCGAACGCCTTCTCCTGAATCATTGCCGTGAAGGATATAAGCTCACGTGCCAGATATTTCTGGGCAATGATGCGGGCATGATATTCGATGTGCGCACTGCTTGCCACCTTGGTTGTCAGCTGAGAGATATAGAACGGTCCGCCCACAAGGTCGAGCTCGCCGCGACGGCGCAGCTGCTCCGTCACCGTCAGCATATCGACGGGTCGCTGACTTGTTGCCAGATCGACGATGGCGGAATATATCAACTCGTGCGACTTCTCGTAGAAGCTCTCCGGCTTCAATATCTCGCATACGACGGAGAAAGCATCTTTCTCGAGCATCAGTGCGCCGAGCACTGCCTCTTCCAGCTCGCGTGCCTGCGGCTGCAGCCGCCCCATGTCCGGCACAACGATTGTCTTCTGCTTTCCTCTCAATCCGGTTTTCCGCTTGACGCTTGACGCAGCTTCACCTCCTGCATTGTTTCTTGTCTCTTCAGCCATATCTTTTCATGATTTTTTTCGGGACGCCAAAAGTATCGCATAAATACGGAACAGCCAAAGGGGCATCCCGAGGCGGCGGCGTCAGATATGTATCCCGTAGTTGTGTTTGACCTCATCCATCACGAAGGTGCTCTCTATCGAGCCGAGACTGTCTATCGTCCCGAGCACGTTGAGAAGAAACTCCTGATAGTGCTTCATATTGAGGGCATGGATCTTCAGAAGATAGTCGTAGCTGCCCGAGATGTTGTAGCATTCCGTCACCTCGGGTATGTTTTGTATGATCCGCGTGAAGTCTGTGGCGATCTCCTTGTTGAGCCGGCTCAGCTTGACGCGGCAGAAGACGATGAAGCCGAGGTTGAGCTTCTCGGCATCGAGCACGGCGATGTATTTCTTTATATACCCTCCGCTCTCGAGGCGTTTGAGGCGTTCGAACACTGGGGTGGACGAGAGGTTTACCCGCGCCGCGAGTTCTTTGGTCGTGAGCCTCGCATTCTCTTGCAGCGTGCGGAGAATGAGGATGTCTTTGCTGTCGAGTGTCTCCATACAGAATAAAATTCTTTTGTGTGATGATATCATGCCGTCGGGCAGGCGGTTTGTTCTGTCCGAGCGCGCAAAAATAGTGACGTTTTCCGTATTTCGCGCTTTTCTTGTGCGATAATCCCACCCGCCATACTTTTGCCCGAAAATAATAGCAACAAGTCGAACGAATAAAAGAACAAGTATCATGGCAAAAGGAAAATTACATTTCGAGACCCTCCAGCTTCATGTAGGGCAGGAACAGGCAGACCCGGCAACCGACTCGCGTGCGGTGCCCATCTATCAGACCACGTCGTATGTCTTCCACAACTCGGCTCACGCCGCGGCACGTTTCGGCCTTCAAGACCCGGGCAACATCTACGGACGTCTGACCAACACCACGCAGGGTGTGTTCGAGCAACGCGTGGCAGCTTTGGAGGGCGGCGTGGCAGGACTGGCAGTAGCCTCCGGCGCAGCTGCCATCACATACGCCTTCGAGAACATCACCCGTGCGGGCGACCATATCGTTGCAGCCAAGACGATCTACGGCGGAAGCTACAATCTCCTGGCACATACATTGCCCACCTACGGGGTGACGACAACCTTCGTAGATCCTTCGGACCTCAGGAACTTCGAGAATGCCATCCGTCCCAACACGAAAGCCCTCTTTATCGAGACGCTGGGCAACCCGAACTCCAACATCATCGACATCGAGAAGGTGGCAGCCATTGCGCACAGCCATAAGATTCCGCTTATAGTGGACAACACCTTCGGCACGCCCTATCTCATCCGTCCGATTGAATACGGGGCAGACATCGTGGTGCATTCGGCAACGAAGTTCATCGGCGGGCATGGCACGTCGCTGGGTGGTGTGATTGTGGACTCGGGGCGGTTCGACTGGGTGGCTTCCGGCAAGTTCCCACAGCTCACGGAGCCTGACGCAAGCTATCACGGCGTGCGTTTCGTGGATGCTGCCGGCGCGGCGGCATACGTCACCCGCATACGTGCCATCCTGCTGCGCGACACGGGAGCCTGCATAAGTCCCTTCAATGCCTTCATCCTGCTGCAAGGGCTGGAGACACTCTCCCTCCGCGTGGAGCGTCATGTGGAGAATGCTCTGAAGGTGGTGGAATACCTACGGAACCATCCCAAGGTGAAGAAGGTGAACCATCCTTCGCTGGCAGACCATCCCGACCATGCCCTGTACGAGCGTTACTTCCCCAATGGCGGCGGCTCCATCTTCACCTTCGAGATAAAGGGCGGAGAGAAGGAAGCACACCGTTTCATCGACAGCTTGGAGATATTCTCCCTCCTGGCAAACGTGGCAGACGTGAAGTCGCTCGTCATCCATCCGGCAAGCACGACACACTCGCAGCTGAGTGCCGAGGAGCTGGCGGAGCAGGAGATATACCCGGGCACGGTGCGCCTCTCGATAGGCACGGAGCATATCGACGATCTGCTTGCAGACCTCGACGGCGCGTTCTCCAAAATCTGAACGGGCGGAAAGTCCCTTTGGGGAAGAAATCTCTATAT
>CAVIFD010000019.1:7246-11815 GCA_963641545.1 bacterium
CTCTATATTTGCGGCTCCTAAGCAGATAAGAGAGATGGCTTCGAAAGTAACAAAGGGCATTATAATTTCATTTTGGTTATTGTTTGCGGCAGGGGTTGTGGCGGTGTTCCTCATCTTTGCCGCAATTGCTAACGGCTCCATCGGGTACATGCCTCCTGTGGAGCAGCTCGAGAACCCGATAGACAAATATGCTTCACAGATCATTTCCGCCGACGGGAAGACCCTTGGGAGCTATGCGCACAGTCAGGACAACCGTATCATGACGAGTTACAAGGATCTCTCGCCCGACCTGGTGAAAGCCTTGATTGCCACAGAAGACATACGTTTCACGGAGCATAGCGGCATTGATGCCCTGGGGCTGTTTCGTGCCGTGGTGAAGCGCGGCATACTGATGCAGAAGAGCGGCGGCGGTGGCAGCACCATCACACAGCAGCTTGCCAAGCAGCTCTTCTCGCCGAGTGCCGACAACGTGATGGAGCGTCTCTTTCAGAAGCCTATCGAGTGGGTGATTGCCGTCCGGTTGGAACGTTTCTACACCAAGGAAGAGATCGTCAGCATGTATCTGAACAAATTCGACTTCCTCTACAACGCCGTGGGCATACAGTCTGCCGCGCGTGTCTATTTCGCCACAACCCCCAAGGCACTGAAGACGGAAGAGGCAGCGACGCTCGTCGGCATGTGTAAGAACCCTTCCTACTACAATCCCGTCCGTCAGAACGAACGTACCCGCGGCCGTCGCAACACTGTGCTCCGCCAGATGAAGAAGGCAGGATATATCAGCCGTGCGGAGTGCGACTCCTTGATGGCACTGCCTCTCACGGTCCGCTTCAGCCGTATGGACCATAAGGGCGGTCCCGCTCCGTATTTCCGCGAATACCTGCGTCTCACGCTGACAGCCAAGAAGCCCGACCGCAAGCGTTATGCCTCGTGGCAGGGTCAGAAGTTCACGGAAGACTCCCTGGCGTGGGAGACAAACCCTCTGTACGGTTGGTGTAACAAGAACAAGAAAGCCGACGGCGAATATTATAATGTATATACCGACGGGTTGAAGATCTATACGACGATTGATTCGCGCATGCAGCAGTATGCCGAGGAGGCTGTCCGCCTGCACATGGGCAAAGACCTTCAGCCTGCGTTCTTCCGCGAGAAGAAAGGACGCAGCTACGCTCCGTTCTCTCGCGACGTGAGCGCAGGGCAGGTGGACACGATGCTGATGCGTGCCATGCATCAGACGGACCGCTACCGCGCGATGAAGAAGTCCGGCATGAGCGAGAAGGAGATGCGCGAGGAGTTTCAAAAGCCTGTCGAGATGAGTGTGTTCAGCTGGAACGGACCTATCGACACCATCATGTCGCCGTGGGATTCCATCCGTTACCACAAGAGCTTCATGCGTACCGCCTTCATGTCGATGGATCCCCGCACGGGATATGTGAAGGCTTACGTGGGCGGGATAGACTATAACGATTTCCAGTACGACATGATCAACGGCGGTCGCCGTCAGGTGGGGTCCACCATCAAGCCGTTCCTCTATTCGCTGGCAATGATAGAGGGCTTCAGCCCGTGCGACGAGATGCTGCACGTCGAGCAGAAGCTGACCGACGAGAACGGCATACTATGGGCACCGAAGAACGCCGGAGCAAAGAAGGTGGGCGAGATGGTCACGCTGAAGTGGGGATTGCAGAACTCGTCGAACTGGGTGACGGCTTATCTGATGAAGCAGCTCTCGCCCTACACCTTCGTTCGCCTGCTCCATTCGTTCGGGATAAAGGGAAACATAGACCCTGTCATCTCCGTCTCCTTGGGGACGCCCGACGTGTCGGTGGGCGAGATGGTGAGTGCCTACACGACGTTTGCCAACAAGGGTATCCGCGTCGAGCCGATGTATGTGACACGTATCGAAGACCAATACGGAAACACGATAGCCGCCTTCAACCAGCAGATGAACGAGGTGTTGCCCGAAGATGCTTCCTATAAGATGCTCTATATGCTGCGAAGCGTGATCGACGGAGGCACGGGCGGACGTATCCGCTTCCGTTACGGGATAAAAGCACCAATGGGCGGCAAGACGGGGACGACGCAAAACAACTCCGACGGCTGGTTCATGGGCTTTACCCCCAGCCTCGTGTCGGGCTGTTGGGTAGGTGGCGAAGACCGCTCCATCCACTTCGACCGCATCCAGGAAGGACAGGGAGCAAGCATGGCTCTGCCTATCTACGGACTGTATATGCAGAAGGTGTATGCCGACAAGACATTGGGCTATTCCGAGGACGAGGACTTCGACGTGCCCGAGCAGTATGCCGACCCGTGTAAGGTGGCTACGGAAGAAGAGCGCAAGAGCGTCCCTTCCGACGTGGGCGGCATAGACAAGATGTTCGAATAACTTATAACCTCACATACATACCATGATCAACCGAGAATTATCAGACCCTAAGAGCATCGTCGTCGTAGGCGGCTCGAACAATGTGCACAAGCCCGGCGGCTGCCTGGTGCGCAATCTTATCGACGGAAAGTATAAAGGCGACCTCTACGTGGTGAATGCCAAGGAAGACGAGGTGCAGGGCGTGAAGTCGTATCATTCGGTAGGCGACATACCCGACACGGAGATGGCGATCATCTCCATCCCTGCACCTTCATGCCCCGAGGTGATGGAGGTGTTGGCAAAAGAGAAGCACGTGAAGGCTTTCATCGTGGTCTCTGCCGGCTTCGGCGAGGAGACACCCGAGGGGGCAGAGCTTGAGAGACGCATCCTCGACATAGTGAACGAAGCGGGAGCATCGATGATTGGTCCGAACTGCATCGGACTGATGAATATGAATTTCCACGGCGTGTTCACGCAACCCATACCTGAGTTTCACGAGGGAGGAGTGGATTTCATCTCCAGCTCGGGCGGCACGGCACTCTTCATCATCGAGTCTGCCCTGACCAAGGGGCTGCGCTTCTCGTCCGTATGGTCCGTCGGCAACTCCAAGCAGATAGGCGTGGAAGAGGTCATCGAATACATGGACCGCAACTTCGACCCCGTGCGCGACTCGAAGATAAAGATGCTCTACATCGAGCAGATAAAAAGTCCCGACAAGCTGCTCTATCATGCTTCGTCGCTAATCCGCAAGGGCTGTCACATCGCAGCCATCAAAGCAGGGAGCACGGAGTCGGGCAAGCGTGCTGCCTCGTCGCATACGGGAGCCATTGCCAGCTCCGACTCGGCTGTCGAGGCTCTGTTTCGCAAGGCAGGCATCGTGCGTTGCTTCAGCCGCGAAGAGCTGACCACCGTTGCCGGCATCTTCACCCTCAAGGAGGTGAAGGGCAGGAACTGCGCCATCATAACACATGCCGGTGGTCCGGCTGTCATGCTTGCCGACGCGCTCTCGAAAGGGAGACTGAACGTCCCGAACCTCGACGGTCCCGTTGCTGCCGAGCTGAAGACGAAGCTCCTCCCCGGTGCAGCCGTGGGTAACCCCATCGACATCATCGGAACGGGAACGCCCGAGCATCTGGCAACGGCAATAGACTACTGCGAAAACCGCTTCGATGACATAGACCTTATGATGGTCATCTTCGGAAACCCCGGGCTTGTCCGCGTGTATGGTGCCTACGAGGTGCTCCACAAGAAGATGGAGGAATGCCGGAAGCCTATCTTCCCCGTGCTGCCTTCCATCGTGACAGCCGGACCGGAGATGCGCAGCTTCGTGAAGAAAGGGCATGTAAACTTCTCCGACGAAGTAACGCTCGGCACGGCTCTCTCGCGCGTGCTCAACACTCCCAAGCCTATGAGTGCGGACATACAGCTCTATGGTGTCGACGTGCCTGCGGTGCGCCGCATCATCGACTCTCTCCCCTCGAGCGGCTATCTTGCCCCCGAGCAGGTCCGCACATTGCTCAGTGCAGCCAACATACCCCTTGTGGAAGAGCTGGCATCGACAGATCGCGACGAGCTGATTGCCTTTGCACGTAAGGTGAAGTTCCCCGTCGTGGCCAAGGTGGTTGGTCCGGTGCATAAGAGCGACATCGGTGGCGTTGCGCTGAATATCCGCAGCGAGGAGCATCTTGTGTTCGAGTTCGAGCGTATGATGCGCCTGCCGGATGTGACGGCCGTCATGGTGCAGCCCATGCTGAAAGGGCGCGAGCTGTTCCTCGGTGCCAAGTATGAGAAAGACTTCGGACATGTTATCCTCTGCGGCTTGGGCGGTATCTTCGTCGAGGTGCTGAAGGATGTGTCCTACGGATTGGCTCCGCTGTCGTACGACGAGACCTTCTCCATGATACGTTCGCTCCGTGGCTACCCCATCATAAAAGGGACGCGCGGACAGAAGGGTATCGACGAGCAGCAGTATGCCGACATCATCGTCCGCCTCTCCACGCTTCTGCGTTTTGCCTCCGAGATAAAGGAGATGGACATCAACCCGCTCGTCGCAACCGACCACGGACTCTTTGCCGTGGATGCCCGCATAAGGATAGAGAAACATTGACCTTCATGCAGCTCGCGTAATGGCAAGATTTCGCGATCAAGACCTTCATGCACGCCGTGCAAAGGCAAGATTTCGCGATCAAGACCTTCATGCAGCTCATGTA
>CAVIFD010000020.1:0-11441 GCA_963641545.1 bacterium
AGGCGGGCGTGAACTATGCTGCCGACATCTTCGTCTCACCCCGCCGCTTCCTCGGGCTGTATGGTTACATGGAGATGGGCATCGACCGCCGTGACCGTGAGACGCGCTTCCTCGTTGCACCTTCCGTCGGGATGCAGCTTGGTTCGCTGATAGGGCTGCACAACTTCAACATGCCGGGGTGGCTGCGTATCCCGCTGGAGATTATCCTGCCGCTGAAGTTCGCCGTCTCATGCAACAAGGCGGCAGGTCGTCCGGCGGAGTGGATAAGCAACGTGGAGGTCGACATTCTGTTCTGAAAAGATAGAAACGGAAGGGAGAAATTCGGCAAATCGGCATTTTTCCGACCGGTTTGTTGTAAAATAGATTAAAAATCGGAACATTTGCACGGTAACAATATAAACAGAGACAACACACCATGAAGAATCGGACACAACCCGGATGGCTATGGCTGATCCTGACTTTCATCCTCTGTCTCGGGCAGGCTTGCAGCGACGAGAACGGAGCGGACGACAATCCACACAACAGTGATTACTACTACGACGGCGAGATTCGCTTCGTGAATTTCCACCGGAAGATGACCCCGGGGGCTTACGAGTGTTACTTCACCAACCGGAGCGACGGGTCGGAGCTTGTTGTCGCGGCAATAGTATACTCCGAAGAGGGAGAGGTTGTGTTCATCCCCGAGTCGCCGGTGCGCACGGGAGAGTATTATTTCAACCGCGCCGTGCTTGTGGAGACGAACCAAGCATCCGCCGAAGAAGAGGTGGGGCACGACATTCCCTTGGGATGCATGGTCAGCGTGACGAGCACCTCGTGCAGCTTCGAGGAAGGGACCGTGGACGAGAACTTGGAGTGCTACGGCTCGGGAACGAAGGAAGACCCCTACCGCATCTCTTCGTACGTGCACCTTGAGAACCTGATGACGATGGTCAACTCCACCGAAGAGAACAACAAGAAGTACGGCGACAAATACTACATCCAGACGGCAAACATCTCGCTGAAGGTGCCATGCGCCACGCTCAACAGCGGATGGAACTCCATCGGCAACCATATCACCCGTCCCTTCGCAGGGCATTACGACGGGCAGGGCTACAAGATAAAGAACATGACCGTAAAGCGCAGAGGCAATGTAGTGCCGCAGCCCTCGGGACTGTTCGGCATAATCATCGGCAGCAGCATCAGTAATGTGAAGATGGAGAGCTCGACGATAGAGAGCGACTTCGCCGTGGCAGGGATGATAGTCGGCAGCGTGGTGTCGACAGGCAACATGCGCCTCACCTCAGGGCTGAAGAACTGCAGCGTGGCAAGCAGCTGCAAAATAAAAGCTCCTTACTTCGTCGGCGGATTGGTGGGCGGCGTCAACCAGAATGCACGCCTCGTGATGAGCGGATGCACCAACAACATGGATGTGGCGGCAGAGTATCAAGGCGTGGGCGGACTCATCGGAGCTGCTTTCGTTGCTTCGACGGTGACGCTCGACGGCTGCAGCAACACGGCAGAGATCAACGGGAACTCGGGCATCGTCGGCGGGCTGGTGGGCTCGACAGACACACTTATCATCAACGACTGCAAGAACTCGGGAAAGATCATCGGCGGCGGCTCTTCCATCGGCACGGGCGGACTGGTAGGCGGCGGACTGAATGTGCACGCCAGCTTCTGCGAGAACAGAGGCTCTGTGAGAGGCTACCGTGAGGTGGGCGGCATCATCGGCTCGGCAGCCCGCAACTCGTCGCAGAAGATATACGGCAACACGCACATCTACTCTTCCGGCAACTATGGCGACATATACGGAAGAAGCGAGGTGGGCGGACTGGTCGGCGCAGCCCAGATACTTGTGTCAGGCAGCTACAACTTCGCAACCGTGGAGGCAACACGGAAGAATGTAGGCGGACTGGCAGGCTTGGGTGCCGTGGCAATCATACTCGGCTCGAGCAACGACGGCAGAGTCTTGTGCTCCGGCTCGGATGCCGACGGCTTTACGGGAGGTGTGATCGGGTCGGCACAAGACTACCTCATCACCGGCTCGAACAACTTCGGGGATGTCAGCAACAACAACGGCAAGGGCACCGTGGGCGGCATAATGGGAGGATGCGACATGCTGGGCGTTATCTCCTACTGCGGCAACTTCGGCGACATCAAGGCTGCCGACGGCTCGGCAGGCGGCATCATTGGTCGCGCCGGCAAACCAAAGACGATGACCGACAAGATGATTGCCGACATGGTTATCGGGACGGCTGTGGGCATCGTGTCCATAGGTCTCTCTGCCGCGTCGATCCCGGGCGAGAAATCAACGCGCGTTCATATCTGCCAACGACCTGAGCTGGACCGTTGCCAACAATGTCCTCAAGGAATCGGACATCACCGAGGAGAGGATGAAGCAGCTGGAGTATAATGCCAATCAAAAGCTCGAGAGCAACCACTACAACAGGATAGGCTGTTTCCATCCGGGCGACGGCGAATCGACACTGGACCTCTTCAGTGCAATGAAACACCAGGTGGACCTGCAGGAGAAGTTCATCACACGCATCACCGACAAGAACAGCAAGTATGAAGACAACGTGAACGACTGGCGCGACGACGTGGAAGACAAGATGCACAGCAAGGAAGAGGCGCGTGAGGTTGCCGGACATGTGGGCGAGGCAATAGCCTTCGCGGGCGACATTCTCGGCTTCTGCCCCGTGCCCAACCCCGTGGGCATCGTGATGTCTGCCATCGTCACCGTCTACAATTTTGTGATGAACCTGACGGACTACAGCTACAACCGCGTCGGCATCCTTCAGTCGTACAACTACGGGATAGTGCAGGGCGGCGACAACTACTACGCGGGAGGCATAGCCGGCGAGCTTCACGACTATGCCCGCATCTTCGACTCTGCCAACCTCGTGAGAATTGAAGGAGAGCAGGCAGGAAGCCTCTTCGGCAAGGGAGGGCATCTGCCCGCCGTGGAAGGGTCTGTCAACCTGCAGGCGCAGGGCATACCTTTCTATCGGGAGTGTGTGTTCAGCAGTACGGTGAAAAACAATTTCGACATCTCCGGCAGCAGCAAAGATGTGCACGACATGAACACATACAGCATGCTCGACTTCGACGAACGCTGGACATGGGTCACCGCCGGCATAAGTCTGCCGATGATATGGAAATCGCAGTTCGAATAACCACGGGACAACAACACATTATATCATACAACCGCTAAAAACATATCGTATATGAACAAGAATATAGAAAGACTGCTCGTCCTCGCCTTCATGGTAGGATGTATGCTGATGGCAGGATGCAGCAAAGACGACGAAGATCAGGGCGACCCCGGTCAGCCGAACGAGAACAACGAGATAGTGCTTGTGCGCAACCTCTCCGTCTCCATCCCCCTCTACTCGGCAACAAGCACCACACCCCCCGGGGAATGGTTGTTTTGCCTTGCCGACGACGACGGCAACGAATATCTCATCCCGGGCTCGGCAGGCGAGAAGAAAGACGGGACATACCTGCACCTCGACTTCTCGGAAGGCGACAAGTGCATCACCTACACGGTGAAGTATGTCACCAACGCGGAGCAGACCGTGAGCTACGACCTTGGCTTCACCATCACGCTCTATGCCGACGGCACCATCACCTGTCAGGATGTGTGGGACGAAGACCTTGAGCTGTTCGGCAAAGGCACCAAGGAGTGGCCCTACAAGATCAGCTCGCTGAAAGACATCGCGACGATCTCTGCCTTCTGCGACGACAACCGGTGGAAAGACACATGGTTCGTGCAGATCTGCGACATCCGATGCGACGAGGGCGTCAACAAATCGTTCAACGAGAAGAACGGAGGCATCAAGCCCATCGGTCTCACCTCCGCCTTCGAGGGTCATTACAACGGACAGGGACATACCATCAACAAACTCAAGTTCATCGCCTCCGGCACGACAGACAACATAGCTCTGTTCAGCGTGCTCGGTGGCAATGCAACGGTCGACAGCCTTCGCATCGATGCCATCACCATAGAGAAAGGGGGTGAGAACATCGCTGCCCTGGCTGCAGTCATGCAGAGAAATGCTTCCGTCGCGCACTGTGCGGTGACGAACGGAAGGGTCAGCGGCATCAAGAACGTCGGCGGACTGATAGGGAAGATGGAAAGCGGAAGCGTGAGCAACTGCGAGAGCGACGACTGCGACGTGATGTCGAACATGCAAAACAACCCCTACACCGACTGCATAGGCGGCATGATCGGACACGTGCGGATCTATTCGGGTCATAACATAGTGATAAAAGACATCAGCAGCAACTCAAAGGTGATCGGTAACGAGAATATCGGAGGCGTCATCGGGTTTGTTGATTCTCCCGACGGCAAGGCTTCGATAACCCTGGAGAACCTGACAATGGGGCTTATGAGCATCACCGGAGAGAGAAGCGTGGGCGGCATCATAGGAGGATGCAACGCCGATCTTACACTGAAAGGATGCAACAACCGCTCCGTCATCGACATGCAGGGGAGCGACCGTAGAGATTTCGGAGGTATCATAGGAGCTGTCTCCACCACGGGGAGCGTTGTTGTCGAGAACTGCTGGTCGGGCAGGAACAAATCCGGCGTACAGCCCGACCCATCGCAGAAATATATCGACGGAGGTTTGCACACGGGAGGCCTCGTGGGCTATGCGCGTGCCGACGGGGGCATCACATTAAGAAACTGCGCACTCACGTCGAACACCTACGGGCTTGGTCAGGTGGGCGGACTGATAGGTCTCTGCGCCTCCGGAGCAACCATCGAGAACTGCAAGAACGAAAGCGGAAACATACAGTCGTCGGGCTCTCATGCCGGCGGTCTGATAGGGCAAGCCACGAGCGCCGTCACCTTCAACAGCGGCTGTGAGAACAGGGGGAACGTGACTGCCGCCGACAGCTATGCCGGAGGGTTCGTCGGGGAGGCTATCGAAATAACGCTCACGGGAGGGCGCAGCTTGGCAAACGTGACTGCAGGTGGCAAACATGGCGGCGGATATGTGGGATACGCAGCCAATCTCACTGCCGGGCAGATTGATGTAGAGACCATCACGGGCACTGTCTCAGCCGGCGAAGCTGTCGGCGGGCTGGCAGGTTATGCCGCGAAAGCATCGGTAAAGAATGTCAAGATAGGATATATCGTCGGGAAGGAATCGTCGACCGCGAAATGCTCGGGCGGGCTGATTGGTATTCTTCCGAGCGGAGAGATCAGCCAATGCACCTTCACCGGTTCGGTGCAGGGAGGTGAAAACACCGGCGGCATCGTCGGGAAACAGAGAGGCGGAACGATTTCGAATTGCACCACCCGTTCGGAGAACCGCATACTCTGTAACGGCGGAGACTGTGTCGGAGGTATCGCAGGCTTCATCGAAAGCACCGTCATTTCAGGATGCAACAATCACACACGGGTGGCAAATGTCGAGGAGAGCAGTTATACCGGCGGCATTGTCGGCTACATCGAAACGCAGGAAGACAGCAAGCAGATAAGAGAGTGCAACAACTACGCAGCCATAAGCGGAGGCGACGTTGTGGGCGGTATCGTTGGCGGGCACATTGAACATTACTTTTCAAACATACAGGTTGCCAACTGCCATAACACGGGCGACATCTCAGGAAGAAACGAGGTGGGCGGTATCTTCGGCAGACTTGGCGCAGGGCAGATCTACCGCTGCTCCAACCGCGCAGCCGTCACGGGTAAGGAAAGTGTTGCCGGCATTGCCGGTGCTCTGTACGGACATGAGAGCTATTATCCCCGCGGACTGGTCAAGGAATGTTTCAACACGGGAAGGATCGACGGCGACAAGAAGATAGGCGGCGTGGTCGGGCGATTCTACAAATGGGGATACGTCACCGTGGAAAACTCATACAACAAGGGTGAGGTAGGGCACGACGGCTCGGAGAGCTGTGCCGGCATCGTCGGGCATATCGACAACAACGCATACAGCAACATCAAATATTGCTACAGCGGAGGCACGCAGCGCACAGGCTGGGGCATTGCCGGACGTTACTTCGCACTGACAGGTGCGGAGGTATCCTTCGTCAGATGCCATTACTCCGGCGAGAGTGCGCCGAGCGACAAGATGGACAATTCCAACTGCACGAAGAACTCCAACGCAGGTCTTGGCTCGAAGAGCAACTTCAAGGACTGGGACTTCACCAACACTTGGACGATGGCATCGATGCCGGAGCTTCAGAACAACAGAGAAACAGATCAGTAATAACCACACGAAAAAAAGATAGAGACATGAAAGACTGTGCCACGATGAACGTGATCAGGGAAGAGGCAATGCGCTGCTGGATGTGTCATGCTCCGGTATGCTCGGCAGCCTGCAAGGCGGGTATGCAGCCCGCGAGGATGCTCCGCGCCATGCGTTTGGAGAATGAGGCGGGAGCCATCCGCCGCGCCGAAAAGATGGAAGCGTGCCTGAGCTGCACTGCCAAGAGTTGCGAGAAGGCATGCCTTCGCCATCGCACGGGGCAGGCGGTGAGGATTCAGGAGATAGCATGCTTTCTGAACAGACAAGGGAGCGGCGCCACCAGCAGCAAGGGTCGTCCCCTCCCCGACCTCTCGGTCGACTTCTGCGGCATACGCTGCGAGAACCCGTTCATCCTGGCATCTTCTCCCGTGGCACACAACCATGAGATGTGCGCCCGCGCTCTCGAGGCAGGATGGGCAGGTATATGTTTCAAGACAATATCCTACTATCCGGCGAAGGAGGTGTCGCCACGCTTCGACCATGTGGAGCAGAACGGCGTTCCCTTCATCGGCTTCAAGAACATGGAGCAGCTCTCGGAAGCCACCGTCGAAGAGAACCTCGGCATTATCCGCCGCCTGAAGCAGGACTTCCCGCACAAGCTCATCATCGTCTCCATCATGGGGCAGACCGAAGAGGAGTGGGCAAACCTTGCCCATCTCTCCACCTTGGCAGGAGCGGACATCATTGAGTGTAACTTCTCCTGTCCGCAGATGACAAGCGAGGGGATGGGAAGCGACGTGGGGCAGAACCCGACACTGGTGCGCAGCTACACTGCGGCGACCTGCCGAGGGACGCACCTCCCCGTCATAGCCAAGATGACCCCTAACCTTGCGAGCATGGCACCCATAGCACGGGCAGCCCGCGAAGGCGGTGCCGCCGGCATTGTTGCCATCAACACCATCAAGAGCATAACGCGTATCGACGAGGATGCACTGACGGCAATGCCTGTCGTTGACGGCAAGAGCTGCGTGTCGGGATACTCCGGCAAGGCAGTACGCCCCGTTGCCCTGCGTTTCATCCACGAGATGGCAGCCGACACTGTTGTGGGGAAGATGCCGCTGAGCGGGATAGGCGGGATTGAGACATGGCGCGACGCGCTGGACTATCTGCTTCTCGGATGCACCAACCTGCAGGTCTGCACCTCTGTCATGCAGTATGGCTACCGCATCATCGACGATCTTCGCGAAGGACTGCAACTGTATATGCAGCGCAAAGGATATACCCGTCTGTCGGAGCTTGTGGGGAAGGCTGTGCACAACATCGTGCCTCCCGAGTCTCTCAACCGCACGACGATATGCCGTCCCGTGGTTGACCGTGACCTCTGCGTGGGATGCGGGCGTTGTTATGTCTCGTGCAGCGACGGAGGGCATCAGGCGATCCTCTTCCCGCCGTCGCGCCGACCAAGTGTCGATGAGGCGCGCTGCGTGGGCTGCCTGCTGTGTGCCTTGGTGTGCCCCACGGGTGCAATCAGCCAAGGGGAGCGGGAAAGGAAAGTGTGACCTCTCTGCAGACATTCCTTTTTATGGATGGAAGCATCTCCGCCGCGAGGCGTTATCTTTGCCCCCCCGACAAAACAACAATGACATCCGAACATGGCAGGAGGGGAAGTGAAAACGCCCACAAAAAGCCAAAAACGGGCGTTTTTATGGGCGTTTAATTCTTAATTGATGATATTCAACATTAGAAGCGGAGAGACAGGGTTCTGAACACACAGCTCGGCAGGAACAAGACCCTCCTGATGATATTCTTCAACTCCAGCCTGCGGACGCGCCTCTCGACACAGAAGGCTGCGATGAACCTCGGGATGAACACCATGGTGCTCGACGTGAACCAGGGGGCATGGAAGCTCGAGACGGAACGCGGCGTGGTGATGGACGGCGACAAGAGCGAGCACCTGCTCGAAGCCATCCCCGTGATGGGCTGCTATTGCGACATCATCGGCGTGCGCTCTTTTGCCCGCTTCGAAAGCAAGGCTGACGACTACGGCGAGAAGATACTCTCGGAGTTCATCCGATACTCGGGTCGCCCCGTGTTCAGCATGGAGGCAGCCACCCGCCATCCCCTCCAGAGCTTTGCCGACCTTATCACCATCGAGGAGTATAAGAAGACTGCCCGCCCGAAGGTGGTAATGACCTGGGCACCTCATCCGAAAGCCCTGCCGCAGGCTGTGCCGAACAGCTTTGCAGAGTGGATGAACGCTACAGACTATGAGTTTGTCATCACCCATCCCAAAGGCTACGAGCTTGATGCCAAGTTCGTCGGCAATGCCCGCGTGGAATACGATCAGAAGAAAGCCTTCGAGGGTGCCGACTTCATCTACGCCAAGAACTGGTCTGCCTACGCCGACCCGCACTACGGGCAGGTGATAAACACGGACCGCGCCTGGACTGTGGATGCCGAGAAGATGGCTCTGACGAACAATGCCTACTTCATGCACTGTCTGCCGGTGCGCCGCAACATGATTGTCACCGACGACGTGATTGAAAGCCCGCAGAGCATCGTCATCGCGGAAGCTGCAAACCGCGAGATCTCCGCCGAAACGGTTCTGAAAAAGATTTTAATGGGATTATAAGAGGGGGAAACCGTCCCCTGAGTGTCTGTGATGGTTTCGACCCTCGTCGAAATCGTCGCGGAGCACTTTGTTATACTTTCGACCGTCGTCAAAATCACCGCGGAGCACTCTGTGATACCTTCGACCGTCGTCAAAACCATTTCGGAGCACTCCGTGATACCTTCGACCGTCGTCAAAACCGTTTCGGAGCACTCCGTGATACCTCCGACCGTCGTCAAAACCGTTTCGGAGCACTCTGCGATACTTTCGACCGCCGTCGAAAACACCACAGAGCACTCTGCGATACTTTCGACTGCCGTCGAAAACATCACAGACTACTTTCGGAAAGGTTGGAAGGGGGGGCTTAGTAGTTGTTGTACAGATAACGCTTGATACTTTTCTTCGGGGTCTTCTCAAACTCTGTCGGGTAGAGCTGTATCTCCGAGATGCGTTCGTAGACAGCCAGCTGGTTGTTAAGCACGGCACGGTTCTGCTCCATAATGACCGGCAGGTCGGCATGCGAAACGCCGGTGCTGTCCACCGTGTCGTAGTCGGGATAGACCAAAGCCACCAACTTGCCGTTCTTCTCCACAACGACGCTCTCCATGACGAAAGGCAGATTGTTGATCTTCGATTCTATCTCTTCGGGGTAGATGTTCTGCCCGTTCGCGCCGAGGATCATGGTCTTGCTTCTGCCTCGGATATAGATGCGCCGGTCGTGGTCGATGGTTCCAAGGTCGCCCGTGCGGAGCCATCCGTCTTCGGTGAATGTATGGGCAGTTGCCTCTTCGTTCTTATAGTATCCCTTCATCACGTTTTCGCCCTTGACCTGTATCTCCCCTACCTTATTATACGGGTCTTCCGAGTCGATACGCACCTCCATGATACCCCTCAAGATCTGTCCGCAGGAGCCGGGCACGTAGTTGCGGTTGTTGTCGTAGCTGATCAGCGGTCCGCACTCCGTCATGCCGTAGCCGATGGTAAAGGGGAACTTTATCTTGTGCAGGAAGTCGACCACCTCGTCGTTCATTGCCGCCCCTCCCACTATCACCTCGCGGAAACGTCCGCCGAAGGCATCAACCAGCCTCTTGCGTATCTGGGCGTAGATGCGTGTGGCAAGAATCGGGATGTTGAGCGCGACGCGCATGGTTGTCTTCTCCAGCTGAGGGAGTATCATCTTCTTGTATATCTTTTCAAGGATCAAAGGAACGGTCAGGATAAGGTTGGGCTTCACTTCTTCGAAAGCCTTCAGCAGTATCTTCGGCGAGGGAGCCTTCCCGAGCAGGTAGACATGCACCCCGAACGCCATCGGAACGAGCAGATTGAAAGCACAGCTGTATGCGTGCGCCAAGGGGAGGAAACAAAGCTCGCGATCACCGCGGAAGAGAAGGTCGAGCCCCCGTGCGTAGGTCACGTTACCCGCCAGGTTGTTGCCCGTCAGCATAACGCCCTTGCTGAAGCCCGTCGTGCCGGAGGTGTAGTTGATCTCCACCACCTTGTCGTTCTCCAACTCGGCATATTTGATGTCTGCCTTGGAGAAACCCTTAGGATATTTCTCCGCCATCTTCCCGTCCATCGTCTTCATCAGCTTCTCGATGTTCTCGCCGTCGCGCTGATGCAGACAGCGGAAGTCGGAGAGGGAGAACACACTGCGTACATCCTCAATCTTGTCTTCCTCCAACGTATCCCAGATGCGGTCGCTGACAAACAGAAACACCGCCTCGGAGTGGTTGATGATATGGTGTATGTCGTTCGGACTGAAGTCTTGCAGGATAGGCACGATGATGGCACCGTATGTTATGGTTGCCATGTAGACGATGCACCAGCGGGTGCTGTCCTTTCCCACCAAGGCAATCTTGTCGCCTCGCCGGATCTGACATTCATCGAACAGGATATGGATGCGCGCAATCTCTTTTGCCACCTCTTCAAACGTGAATGTAACGCCCTTGCTGTAGTCCGTGAGGGCAGGCAACGCCCAGTTTTCCTTGAAGCTGTTCTCGTATATCTTGATGAAATTCTCCTGTATCATAGCACAAATATTAAAAGTGTGTGCAAAAGTACAGACTCTCCATCGGATACACAACAAACGGTCCTCCCATTTGGGCTAAAATCCTTATCCGGAGATTTTCGCTACTTTTGCGCGGTAATCCAATCGCAATGACAGACAGCAGCGTATTCGAAAACAAGACGGCAGCCTACTACACCCTCGGCTGCAAGCTCAACTTCGCAGAGACATCCACAATAGGAAAGATCCTCGCCGGTCAGGGGATACGCAAAGTGCGTGCAGGAGAGAAGGCAGACATCTGTGTGGTGAACACCTGCTCGGTCACGGAGCTTGCCGACAAGAAGTGCCGCACTGCCATCCGTCGCATAAGCCGTCAGCACCCGGGTGCGTTCGTCGTCGTGACAGGTTGTTACGCACAGCTCAAGCCGCACGACGTTGCCTGCATAGAAGGTGTCGACCTCGTGCTCGGAGCAGAGCAGAAGCTGGACATACTCGCATACCTCGACGACCTGAAGAAAAGGGAAGCAGGTGGCACGGTGGTCACCTCCGAAACGAACGACATACGCACCTTTGCCCCTTCATGCTCTGCGGACGACCGCACACGTCATTTCCTGAAGGTGCAGGACGGCTGCGATTACTTCTGTTC
>CAVIFD010000021.1:0-8493 GCA_963641545.1 bacterium
TAAAGGGCTTCGGACGGAATATTTATGCCCTTTTGGGTTTTAGCGGACAGCAATAATATTCTTTCCATTGTTTTTCAGACTTTGCTTCACTATCATTCCAGGAAGTCGACTCTTTAATCCATACGAAATACTTCGAAAGAATAGCCCATGTCTGACTTTTGTTTTTCCCTCTCACTTCTTCTTTCGCAGCATCGGGAAAAGACCGGGGATTGAATTGCTTTTGAAATTCCCATATTCTGTCAAACTCTTCCTGTAAATCCGAACGATAGAAATCTGGGAGCACTCTTTTCCCTGACTCAAGTAGTTGCAGGCAAAGTTGTCCGGGTGTCAATCCTTCATCATATAGCTTTTTAGCCACTTCCATTCCGTCAATCAAAGAACCATCTTCTTCTCCTTTGGCTTTCCGACTACTCTTGTATCCCCGCTTTTTATTTATCATTAGCAGTACCCGCGCGAATTCTTCCAATGAGATTCTTTCTTCAGCCGCCTTTGCTCGCAAACGATATGTTTCAAACGTGGTTCTATTCCCTTGTTCCGAAAGGATGGTCGCATCAGTAATAAATTTCTTTTTCTTCAGAAGCTCCACCAACGCATCCCGACGTAATTTATATCGTTGTAAATTACGTCTCATGCTCCTTTTGGTAGTTCTGTCTCTGTTGGTTGTAATGCTCTTACCCTTCTCGAAGTTTTGCATTTCATCAACAGTCAAAGGATTCACCCTTACACCCAATCTAACAATAGATGATGTCTCACAACTGTTCTCGGCTTCGTTGACCAATGCCCACCCGATACTGTTTGTGCCCAAATCAAGCCCCAATATTTTCTTCATAACACCACGTTTTTTTAATGTTTTTCATTCCCCAAATGTAAGAATTTTCAAGAAAAAGCCTGTTTTGTTGTTTTTTATCCCCAAATTCGCCCCCACTAAGATGAAGCAAATCACAATAAGGATTATTCCGTTGTGAAAACATCAGGTTCCCTCGCCCTTCTGCGGGGGATTTTTTTTGAAGTTTTCCGAGAATTCCTAATCAGGGTTACTTTGGGTCATTTTTGATGTGTGCGCTCAACCTTGGATAGAAACAAGGAAGAAAAGCGAGCTCCGTCTGAGGGAGGACGGAGAATTCGAGACGGTGGATGTTCCACAGGAGAAATAGATGCGTAAACCGAATTAGTGAACGTGTAAAGCATTTTAGCGAATGTGCAAAGCAAATCAGTTGAATCGAGGAACAGGTGTAAACTGGTTCAGAGAAGCTGTAAAGCAGATCAGTTTAACCGCCCGATAGTGTCAACTTTTTTCAGAGAAAGACACGTTAGAGGATAAGAAAACACCCTGCAATTTATCCGCTCTGCCTGTAGAGGATAAGAAAATACCCAACGATTTAACCATTCTGCCCGTAGCGGATAAGAAAACACCCGACGACTTATCCATTCTGCCTGTAGAGGATAAGAAAACACCCGACGATTTATCCGATTTCGCCGTAGCGGATAAATCAAATCGGTCATTAGAAAATTACACATTCTTTTTTCTAATGACCGATTTGGGATAATACGGAAACAAAGCAAAAATAGAATCTTATACGATGGAGTTCTTCTTCGTGAACTCCACGATCTCGCTTATGTGACCGAACGCCAAGCCCGTGACAGTGTCGGCACAGCCGTAGTAGATGGCTATGCGGTCTGTCTCGGGGTCGTGAAGCGCGGCGCAGGGGAAGGTGACGTTAGGCACATCGCCCACACACTCGTATTCCTTCTGCGGAGAGAGCAGGTACGGACCGGTGCGATACTTCACCTTCCAGGGGCGGTCCAAATCAAGAATGGCTGCACCGAAGCTGTACACATAGCCGTTGCAGGAACGCAGCACGCCATGATATATCAGCAGCCACCCCTCGGAAGTCTCGATGGGGATGGGTCCTGCTCCAATCTTCAGGCATTGCCATGCACTCACCTCGAACGGAGCCGGCGACATCACATGACGGTGCCTCCCCCAGAAACACATATCCGGCGACTCGCTGTAGAAGATATCGCCGAACGGCGTATGCCCGTTGTCGCTCGGGCGACTCAGCATTGCAAAGCGTCCTCCTATCTTGCGGGGGAACAACACACCGTTGCGGTTGAACGGCAGGTAGGCGTTCTCCAATTGGTGGAACGTCTTGAAGTCGAACGTATATGCCACGCCGATTGTCGGACCGTGATAGCCGTTACACCACGTGACGTAGTAACGGTCGTCAATGAAGCACACACGCGGGTCGTAGCCGTAGACAAACTCACCTATCTCCGCGTCGTCGCATTCAAACTCCAGCTTCGTTTCGGAGATGTTCCAATGGATGGCATCGTCGCTGAAGCCCACGTGCAGACGCATGCGGCGATTGGTGTCGTCGCAACGAAACACACCTGCGTAGCCATCGCCAAAGGGAACGACGGCACTGTTGAACACGCTGTTGGATGTCGGGATGATGTCGCGCGGTATCACGGGGTTCTTCGAATATCTCCAAAGGATATCCTTGCAGCCCTCGGGACGGTCTTCCCAAGGCATGGACGGCAACGGATTGCCTGTTACTTTCAGTTTACTCATCTTATCTCTGTATGTTTTAGGGTTAAGAACTCGAAGTCATTTCTTCTCGTCCAGATTCAATTCTTTCATCAACTTGTTGTATTCCACTTCTTCGCGGCTCATCTTGTCGTACCAGTTTTTCTTCAGTACGAGCGTCGTGATGGCAAGGATAAGCACGCTGGTCAGCAGCGGCATGCCTTCGCGTATCACGATGTACATCGGTATGATGGTGAGGCACATCTGCCAAACGATACCGACAGCCACGTTGAACATATCGCGGCGGAAGTTCTTGTTGGCTTTCACCTGCGGATACTTGGCAACCACCTTATCGTGCACAGGTTTCCAGAAGCCCCACGGACGTATGGTGATGTAGAAACGTTCCAACGTCGCGTCGTCAACAGCCGGAGCCGTGTATGTCCCGACCACGCAGCCTATGAGCGAAACGACAAGCAGCACGGGGAAGTAGAACAGCGGCAGCATCGGAGCATTGTTTTCATACTCACCGACACGCTCCACGAAATGACCGTCCACCATCGTGTAGTTGTCGAAGATAAACGGGCAGACCATGGCAGCAAGTATACCGACAATCATTCCCCAGAAGTAGCCGTTGCCGTTGAAGCGCCACCAATGCCACTTCAAGAGGTTGGCAGCGATATATCCGCCGTAGAGAGCCGAGGTGATCCACTGCAGCACGGAGTTGACGCTCTCAACGAAGAAGCCTATGACAACACTTACCACCACCACGACAAGCGTCACGACGTAGCTGGCGCGTATCATCGTGCGGTTGCTTGCAGCGGGGTTGATGTATTTCTTGTATATATCATTCACGATATAGGCAGGGGCGGCGTTGGCAGTGGAGGCGAAGGTCGACATGAACGCCGCCAGCAGTCCCGCAAGCAACAGTCCGCAAACGCCCACCGGCGCAAACTCGCTGATGGCATTCGGCAGGATAAGCTCGAAGTCGATAGCTCCTGTCTTGGTCGTGAGGTCAAGGTCCTTGAAGAACGCCAGTGCCAGCACCGTGAAGCCCATGATCATCAGATAGCGCGGCACAAGCAGGATAACGGGCACGGAGCCGCTCATCAGCGCTGCTTCCTTACCGCTACGGCAGGAGAGGATCTTCTGCATGTCGTAGTTGGGCGCAGGACCGGCCATACTGTTGAACACACCCTTAAAGAGCATCATCATGACGAAGATGCCGAACAGTCCGTACTGGTCGTTCATTATCTTCTCGTTCACGTCACTGAAGATGTCGGTCCAATGCAGGTCGAGCGTCCATGTGGGCATAAGGCTGTCCCATCCCGCCGGCACTACGGCGGCAATCGTCTCGGGGCTCACTTTCATCATTGCTATCACGGCAATGGTCACGCCGGCAACCGTCATGATGGCAAACTGCACCACGTCGGTCCACACGATACTCAGCATACCGCCCATTATCACGTATATGGTGGCAATGGCAGTGAAGAACACACCGTAGGCGTGCGGCACATACTCGGCAGGAATGTCGAAGGGCACATACTGCGAGACAACATCCCACGGGAAGAATATCTCCATAAACTTACCCACCCCGATAAAGCCGTAGCTGAGGAAGCCTAACACGCCGATAAGGGCATAGATAACGACGATGGAGTGCGACCACGTGGCACCTCGGTTCTTCCCGAAGCGCGTCTCAATCCATTCCGCCCCCGTCAGCACGTTCGACCTGCGCAGCCATACCGAGAGGTAAACCATCAGGAAGATCTGGTTGAACACGGGCCACAGCCAGGGCACCCACGCACTCTTGATGCCGTAGATAAAGGCGAGCGTCACCATCCACATCGTCCCCGAGATATCGAACTGTCCGGAGGCGTTACTCAAGCCCAGCATATAGAAGGGCAACGACTTGCCCCCGAGGAAGTAGCTGTCCATGTTCTTTGCCGCCTTTTTCTTCAGTATTAACCCGATCACCACCATCGCCACCAAGTAAAGCGCGATGATGAATATGTCTATAGGTTGCAGTTTCATCTTTTCATTCTTGTTTTATGTACTACCAATCAAGTCTCCGATGCCCGTTTCTTGTTTACAGACCGTAAACAGCGGCATCAGTCGATGGGGCAAACGGAAGAGATCATACCGAACGTCTCGTTGTCGTTCAGGCTCCATATCACCGTTTTGTTACCGTCTATCTCCATGAGCTGAGGGTTCTTCGACTCTTTTGCGCTCGGGTCGTGCCCCTGCCAGTTGCAGATATACAGACCGCCGTCCGATGTCGGCAGCAGCTGGGCAACGAAGAAGAGCGAAACGCCCTCGATATCCTTCTCGCCTATCCGGCTTATTATCTTGCTCTTCGCAAGGTCTACTTCCATCAGCGAATGTCCGTCGCCGCAAGCCACCATGTAGTTGCCGTTCGGGAGCAGCACAGTGCTATACGGTGTGCCCTCCAGCTTGGTGGTCTGCACCAACTTACCCTCGGGCGAGATCTCGCGCACCTCGGAAGTGGCAAAGAGCGGCATGAGGTAGTTGCCGTCCTTGTTCTTGTTAACCTGACGGAACTGCGCATGCGGATGGTCGATGCCCGTCTCGTAGGTTGTCTCCGAAAGGATCTCGCCGCGCGGGCTCACCTCCATGATTTTGGCAGGATGCCCACACCACGCCAAGAGGTAGTTTCCGTCGGGCAGTATGCGTGCCGTCTGCATCTCGCATCCCTCGGGCGCAGCAATGTCCCATATCTCCTTGTGTTCGCGGGTGATCAGCTTCGCCCCGCTACGGTATGCAAACAGTATATTGCCGTCGGGGGTTGCGACAGCCGAGTTACACTCCCAGCCCTCCTGCAAGGGGTGTTCCCATTCGATCTGCTTGGTTGCCTTGTCGATGATAACAACCTTGTTCCAGCCTGAGCCGGCAAGCAACAGCTTCTGCTCCTTCTCGCCGCACGACGTGGCGGCAAACAGGAAGAGGGCAGAGCACAGGTACGTGAATACTTTCTTCATGATGTGTACAATGTTTATGTGTGTTACGTGTAATAAACGAGAAAGTGTCGCAAAGCCAATATATGGAGCCATTGCAACACTTCCCCTATACTCTATGTGTAATCTGATTATTTAGATAAATCCTTGAACATTTCGAATCCCTGCTGCGGGGTCAATCCCTCGTGCACCACAGCATGAACCGCCTGGATCATTGCTATCGGGTCTTCACTCTGGAACACGTTACGCCCCATGTCGACACCGGCTGCACCGTCGTTGATAGCCTTGTAGCACAGCTCCAACGCCTCCTGTTCGGGCAGCTTCTTGCCGCCGGCAATCACGACAGGCACCGGAGTGGCAGCAGCCACCTTCTCGAAGCCCTCGCAGTAGTACGTCTTCACTATATTAGCACCGTTCTCGGCACATATACGCGAAGCCAGCCCGAAGTAACGTGCGTCGCGTGCCATCTGCTTGCCGACTGCCGTCACACCCATCACGGGGATACCGTAGCGCGTGCCTTTGTCCACAGCCTTATACAGGTTTGCCACCGTCTTAGCCTCATGAGCCTCGTCGCCGATAGCCAGCATGACTGCCATAGCCGATACGTTCATGCGCACAGCGTCTTCTATGTCGATAAGCACATTATCATTAAGCTCTGTCAGGATAGACGTACCTGCATCCGAACGCAAACAGATAGGTTTGTTCGCCGTCGCCGGAATGGAAGACTGAAGGATACCACGTGTACACATGATACAGTCTGCATAATCCACCAGCGGTACGATGTTCAGGTCGATACGCTCCAGCCCCGAGGTCGGTCCCATAATGAATCCATGGTCGAAAGCCAGTATCACCGCCTTGCCTGTCTTCGGGTTGAAGATACGCGAGAGACGGTTCTTCATCCCCCAAGGGAGGTTCTCTGCACCCTTCACATGGAAACTCTGTTGCTGAGAGCCGGCAACGCCAAGACCGAAGTCCGCGCCCTCTCTCAAATCATCTAAATCTGCCATTTCTATTTTCTCTATTAAAAAGTGAATGTTTCAATTACAAAGCGTCTGCAAAGGCAGCGAACATGCAGCTCCACGACGTTGCGCCACTGTCGGCATAACCCACCGAGCGTTCGCCGTAGTTGCGGGCACGTCCGAAATTCGCCTTCATGTTCACGGTCTTCTTCGCGCCCTCCACTGCAGCAGCAGCACCGGCAGCCATGATCTCTTTGATGTCGTCCGACGCGCAAGCCTGTATGGCTTCCACGGCAGGCACCAGGGCATCCATCATTGTCTTATCGCCCGGCTGTGCCTTAGTCTGCTTCCGCACGTTGGCAAGACCTCCGGCAAACATCTTCTTCACGCCCTCGGCATCCAGCTCCGTCCCCTCGGCTGTGTCGCTCATACCTAAGAAGAACGCCCCAAGCAGGGTACTCGTCGAGCCACTGGTCTCAAGCATCACGCCGAAGCCCATATCGTTGAGCATCGACTTAAACTCCGTCCCCTTCTCCGCTCCTTTGACAACGACAGAGAAGGCAGTGACGATAGCCTGCCCGTGATCGCCGTCGCCGATTACCGCATCCAGCTTGGAGAACTCATCCTCGCGGGCTTTGATCTGCGTCAAGGCATTACCGAGCATGCTCTTGAAAGCATCAATAGTCAGTTGTTTCATGCTACCTGCTTATTTACCGATAGTTGTCCAATAAGGAGCGTTCGACTGCTTGTTCTTCAGATAATCGATATGGTCGTCGTCGAGGATAGCCATAATCATCTGGAAGCCGGCTTGCTCCTGAACGGTCAGTATCTCCTGAATACGGCTGTATGCCACTTCCAAGCCACGAGTCTGAAGCTCTTTGTAAGCCTTACGGAAGATGATGTTCAGCTCCATGTGAGTGGTTGCACCAACACCGTTGATGATAAGCATCATCTTGTCGCCCTTCTTCGGTTTCAACTGCTGACAAAGCAGATCCACCATTTCGGTAGCTGTCGCATCGGCAGATACCAACGGCTTCTGACCTCCGCCGCCTTCTCCATGCTGACCCATACCGATCTCCATGATACCTGCAGGCAGGTCGGTAATAGTGGCATTGTTCTGCGGATGCGTACAAGAGCGCATGGCAACAGCCAATGTAGCCACCTTCTCGTTGTAGCGTTCGCCAATCTCAACCAACTCGTCCAGCGACTTACCTTCTTCTGCCGCAGCACCTATTATCTTATACAAAGGCACGCAAC
Source organism: bacterium (assembly GCA_963641545.1). Lineage (GTDB taxonomy): Bacteria > Bacteroidota > Bacteroidia > Bacteroidales > Tannerellaceae > Parabacteroides. The sequence continues at coordinate 7,713 of CAVIFD010000021.1, forward strand.
CTGCCAAGCCGCGACGGTCGTCCGTCGGAGCACCGATACCTGCACTTATGTCATCGTGGGTAAGGATCTTCTTAACCTTGATGCCTGCACGCTCAGCCAACTGGCAAGCCATGTTTGCACTCATCACATCACCCGAGTGGTTCAACACGACCAACAGTATACCTGCTTCGCGCTTCATCAACTGCAAAGCCTGGAACAGACGTTGTGCACCGGGTGCCGCAAAGATGTCGCCCACAACGGAGCAGTCCAACATACCTTCGCCTACGAAGCCACTCAAAGCAGGTTCATGACCGGAGCCGCCCAAGGTAACGATAGCCACCTTGTCCTCGCTCTTCGGATTTGCCCTTACCACGATATTCTCTGCTGCCAACTTAACCTGATCGGGATATGCCAACACATAACCTTCCAACAACTCCTGCGTTACTTGTTCCGGATCGTTTATAAACTTAGTCTTGATTTCTGACATGATATTTTCCTCCTTATATTAATACGTTACTTTATTTCCATCAGCTCTATGGCAATACCCTCTTCCTCAACGAAAGCGATGGTAAGATGTTCGTCGCACACCGCCGGACCGAAGATAACCTTCGCACCCTTCAACGCCTCTTCCAACGAAGGCACCGTGTATGCTATATGACCGTTCGTCTTGACCAAATCAGGCAAGCAACTCTTCGCAGGATCGTCGAACTTCAGAAATTCGATCTTGTTCGGACTCTTGCTGTAATCAGTTAACCACACGTTCAAGCCTTCGTTGAACATTGCACCCTCTTTCTTTTCGTTG
>CAVIFD010000021.1:8513-11303 GCA_963641545.1 bacterium
ATGATCACTAAATTTTACTGTTAAACCTCTATTTTGTTCATTCAGATTATTCTTTTTCCACTTCCATCCGGAGACAACCGCCAACACAACGACAGTCGCTAAAACTGCGTAAAGGTAGATAAATATACCGTGCACATTATCGTTCTGCCCGTAGGAGTGCATTCCACTCAGGAAATAGTTCACCCCGAAGAACGTCATCAAGACTGAAGAGAAAGCGACCGTTGAGCAGAGATTGAACAACCAGTCGCTATACAGGCATCTCACCAAATGCAGGTGAGTCACCACGGCATACACCACCATAGTAATCAAAGCCCAGGTCTCTTTCGGATCCCATCCCCAATAACGTCCCCACGATTCGTTCGCCCAGACGGCACCAAGAAACGTACCGACGGTCATCAATGCCAAGCCAACCCAAAGCGACATCTCGTTTACGATGGTCAGTTCTTTGATGCGGGCATTCAACCGGGATGTATTCTCTTTTCCTATACTTATCAACACCAAATTGGTCAGCCCAATCAAGCAACTTATACCGAAGAAGCCGTATGCTGCCACAATAACCGCCACATGAAACATCAGCCACGGCGACTTCAACACAGGAACCAACGGGTTAATCTCAGGGTCCATCCAATTCAGTCCGGACACAAACAGTATGATTCCACCAAACAACGTAGCCAACGCGAAAGTCACCCTGCTCCGAGTGGCAAACAACAATCCGCCAAGGATAGTTGCCCAAGCAACATACACCATGGTCTCATACGAATTGCTCCACGGTGCATAGCCTCCGATATACCAGCGTAGCCCCATGCCATACGTATGATACAGAAATATGAGCAACACCCCCATTCCCAATATCCGGACACCAAACTTCATCCATCGTTGTTGCCTGAACAACATCACAAACGAAAGGATCAACAGCAAACCTCCGGTGATAAGATAACCGATCTTACACCAACGGAACACCTCTAACTTGTTATACCTGAGTTCCGCACTTATCTTCTCCGAGGAAATATCGAGCGTCTTATTCTTTGCCTGTTGATACGTGCTGATCATGCCGACAACCTCATCCGCCTTCGACCAATCGCCGCTTTGCAAGGCATCCTGCACTTCTGCCAGATACCATTCCATAATACGGGAGACAAACATGGAATCCTTTCCTGTGAATGCGGACAAGTCATCGCCTGCCGCATACCACTTATGATTCGGATCGTCTTCTTTCGGAAACAGATTCAACATCCGGTAATTGATCAGTTGATGGAATATATTGACCTGCTCATCCAACTTAAGCAAATCCTTGTCGAAACGGGTACGTTGTGCCGGCACCTTATTGTATGCCTCCTCCAGTTTCTCCTGAAGTTTGTAGTTACCATTCTTGTCAAACACCTGCAGATATGCACATTCACCGTCAGTCAAATCAAAACGACTTGCCAGCTCCGGATTTGACAAGGATATAAAAGGTACACGCATCCACATATCCGGCATAGCCAACAGACTCAACAGGAACTGATCGGAATTCAACCGCCCTATCTTGTCAGACTTATGCAGCTTACGCAAAATCTCTGAAGAGAATGTACCCACAGGCATCATACGCCCACTATAAGACTGAATGGGCAATGCACCGAATTTTGCCGCATGCTCCGGGGATACCGCATATTTCTGTACGGCATCCAACATAGGAGATGTTTCTCCTTTCGCGCTTACCGATGCAGACAACGCCACCCCCACAGCAATCATAACCATCATTCCGGAGCGCAACACCTTCAAACGATGGGTCAATATCTTAAAACGAGAGTTCTTCCACGTCAAGGAGACGATAAGTCCTATCGCCAACAACAGGTAACCTGTATATGTTATGTTCCGTCCTGCCACATCTCGGTTAACGGACAGCACGGTACCTCGTTCATCAGGATCGTAGGATGCCTGAAAAAGCCGATAGCCTTTTACGTCCAATACGTTGTTCATAAAAACCCGTTCGTGATGGGTCTCACCGTCCACATTCACCAACAAATCACTTTCATAGGAAGACGGACTTGACGAACCCGGATAGCGGGTAAGCGTAAATTTCTTCAGTTCCACAGTAAAAGGTAAGGTATGGAATGTTGTCTGATTTTCCTTGCGGACTGCCATCTGATCGGTTGATTCTCCTTCACGGATATGAAGGATTCCTTCTTCGCCAAACAGGAAGGAAACAAGGGCACCAAGAAGGATAATAATAAAGGACACATGAACAAGCAACACCCCCCATCTGCGAAGTTTCAAATATTGATGCTTGAATGCGATAACAAGGAAATTAACCACCAAAAGGAACTGCAACAAAAAGAACAAAGGAGAATAATATATCATCGCTTTGGCTGCAGCCGTACCATGATACTTCTCAATAATAGTAGCAGCAGCCAGCCCCGATGCATAAAGGAGCAACAGAACAACTGCCGTCACAAAAGATGAGAATATTCCTTCAAGAGTTGTTTTCATTCCAAACCGGTTATAAAGATTTTCCTTTCACAAAAGACAGCTGCGGTGCCAGTATCAGACATCTTTTTGGTCTGACAGCTCCATGCAGCCTTGCGTGGGATAAAAGAGCGGGCTCGACAGCTCCATGCAGTCTTGTAAGTGACAAAAGAGCGGGCTCGACAGCTTCATGCAGCCTTGCATGGGACAAAAGAGCGGGCTCGACAGCTTCATGCAGCCTTGCATGGGACAAAAGAGCGGGCTCAACAGCTTCATGCAGCCTTGTAAGTGACAAAAGAGCGGGCTCGACGGCTCCATGCAGTCTTGTATGGACAAAAGAGCGGG
>CAVIFD010000022.1:0-4825 GCA_963641545.1 bacterium
ATGTAAGTGGGAGCCCATCAGCCTGTATAAAGCCTGCTGGATCGAGAGCGAGAATCCCGTGGCATTGGAGAACTTCAAAAGGCGCAAGGCGCAGTATATGGCGTTCGACAAGGAAGGACGCGATGTCTACCTGGCAGACTCGGGCTATGTCCTGACAATGGCGCAACAGGATTTCCCCGATATAAAGTTCCACTTCACATCAGAGTTCTGACGCGTCTTCGGGCAGCCCGCCCCGTTCGCAGGGAGGGCTGCCGAGAATGCATTATCCTATCTCAATAACCAGGTATCTGCCGATGCTCCAGAACGTCTTCGCATCGGTGATCTTGAGCGTCAGGTTGCCGTCTTCGTCTTTCGTAAACTCGTATGAGCCTTCCGGATGATTGGATTTCAGCTTGGCTTTGCCGGCAAACAGCGGTATCTCCGTCACCTCACGGATGTCGATGGAGATGAAGTAGTCTTTGTTGAACCCGCTCTGCAGCACTTTCGACTTTGAGAAGAGTCCGCCGCCGGAAAGTATCTTTTGGGATTTCAGCTCGCGGGCAGTGCCGAAGCAATAGTACGCCGTGTTAAGCGCACGGTCCTGCTCCGATATCTTCTCCGACCGGGCAGCGGCTGTTGTCGCGAGGTTCTCCACGTCTTCGTTCAGCGACGAGACCATCTCGTTGAGCTCCTCGATACGCATATTCTTCTTCGCAAGGTCTTCCTGCAGGGCGACAATCATCGTTGCCTTCTGATCAAGCTCCGAAGAGAGACGGCTGATGGTCTTCTTCAGGGCGGCAGACTGTATGCTACTCTTCTTCAGTTTCTCCTCGAGACGGTTTATTGTCTCTTTGTTCTTCTTCAGCGTCTCGCTGATAAGCTGCATGTTTTCGCGTATCTGCTCGCGGTTGCTCTTTCCCATGTCGCCGCTGCTCTGCCGGATATTCAGGTAGCTCTCCGCATCGCGGATAGACTGTATGTCTGCTTCCACGTCGTTGAGTGTCGTGAGGATCTCGTTCATCTCGTCCACAGCTTTTGTGTTCTCGATCCTGAGCGAGTCGTTCTCGGCTTTCAGCCTCTTGTATTCGGCTGAGTTCTGTCCGCACGACACCAACAGTGTCGCACAGCTACAAACTAATAACAACTTTTTCATGCTTCTCTTGTTTATGAATTAAACATCTGTCTCTTCTGTTTCTTTCTTTTCTTTCATGCCTGCCAGGACGATGACAATCTCGCCCCGCGGCTCGTTTTCGGTGAAATGTCGTGTGACCTCTTCCAGCGTCCCGCGGATGGTCTCTTCGTGCAGCTTGGATATCTCGCGCGAGACGGACACACGGCGGTCTGCGCCGAAGTGCTCCGACAGCTGTGTGAGCGTCTTCACAAGCCGGAAGGGCGACTCGTAGAACACTATCGTCCTCTGCTCTGCGGACAGCTCCTTCAGCCGCGTCTGCCGACCTTTCTTCTGTGGCAGAAACCCCTCGAAGCAAAACTTCTCGTTCGGCAGCCCCGATACCACCAACGCAGGGACGAAAGCCGTTGCCCCCGGGAGACATTCCACGTCGACACCCTGACGCACGCACTCCCTCACCAGCATAAATCCCGGGTCGGAGATGGCAGGCGTGCCGGCATCCGACACGAGAGCTATCTGCTCTCCGCCCTTGATGCGCGAAGCTATCTCGCCCACCGTCTTATGCTCATTGAACTTGTGATGCGACTGCATACGGTTTTGTATCCCGAAATGCCCCAACAGGATGCCTGTTGTGCGCGTGTCTTCCGCCAGGATGAGGTCGGCTTCCTTCAACACGCGGATGGCACGGAGGGTCATGTCTTCCAAGTTACCTACGGGAGTGGGTACGACTGTCAGCTTTGCCATATGGATTAAAGAAATCGTTTCTCCAAGAGCTTGAGGAAGTCTGCCACCGCCTCATCCTCCACGTTCCACTTCAGCTCGTCGTTCAGATAAGTCACCGACTCTTCATACGAGCCGATGTCGTTAAGGTCGGCAATAGCCTTGTTCATCTTCTCGTCGTTGCCTCCGAACAGCTCGCGGCGAAAACGAAAACGGTCGTTCAGGCTTAACGCCTTGCGGAAGTCGGAGAGGTTCTTCTTCTCAAGCATGTCGCTCAGCGAAACGCCCTGCTTATCCGCCATCACAGTCTTGGGGGTCACTTCACGTGGCTTCGGCTCCATGACTGCTGCCGGCTCTTCAACCTTTGGCATGGTAACCTCCGGCTCCGCAGCCACGGCAGCTGCCGGCTCGGGGAGCGACCCGATGAGAGCCTCGTGAGCTTCCATCTGCCTGCGTAGAGCGTCAACCTGTGCCGACTCCAACGAGTGGAGGTCGTTCAGTATCTTATGCGTCAGGTCAAACGCCTGACTGAAGAAGGACACGGGATATATCTCTGCGTCGCGCATACCGGCAATCAGCGTCTCGAGCTGCCGGATATCAAGCAACATGTAGTCTATCTTTTCCTTGTTTGCCATCTCTCTGATTTATGTTTAGTTGCCCCGCAAAAGTAGATATTTCTCTCCACGTAGCGTATCCGGCATGTAAAAAGCGCATTTCCGCATACGGCAGCGGGCATCGAGCCCGCTCTCTTGTCCGATACAAGGCTGCATGGACCTGTCGCGCCGGAGATCTTGCCTCATACAAGGCTGCATGGACCTGTCACGCCGGAGATCTTGCCTCATGCAAGGCTGCATGGACCTGTCGCGCCGGAGATCTTGCCCCATGCAAGGCTGCATGGACCTGTCGCGCCGGAGATCTTGCCTCATGCAAGTCTGCATGAAGCTGTCGCGCCGGAGATCTTAACATTACAAAAAATGCATGGAGCCGTCGCGCCGGAGATCTTACTTGAAGCTGTTCGGAAGATTGACGAGATACAGGCGGCAGGTGGCTCGGGTGAACGCGGTGTAGAGCCAGCGGTAGAAATCCTCGCCCAGCATATCTTCCGCGATGTAGCCGAAGTCGATGAAGACATTCTTCCACTGTCCGCCCTGTGCCTTGTGGCAGGTGATGGCATAGGCATACTTCACCTGCACGACGTTGTAGTGAGGGTCTGCCTTCATTTTCTTCATCTTGCCCGCCTTGGTGGGGATGCCGCTGTAGTCCTCAAGGATGGCGTAGAAGAGCTTGTCGTTAAGCTCCCGCGGAAGGGATGGCGCGTCGGTCTGCAGGGTGTCGAGCAGGATCTTTATGTCCATCTCCGTGTCGTAGTCTTGAAAGCAGACAGACACATCGGCAAAGCGAAAGCCGTAAAGCTCGTAGGTGCGCCTCACACGCAGCACGCGTACAATCTCGCCGTTTGCTATGAAGTCCATATCCTTACAGCCCTCGGTCCAGTAGTAGTTGTTCTTGCAGACCATCAGTCTGTCGCCCGACGAGAGCTCTTCTTCGCGGTAGAGTATCCTGGCGCGTATACCGTTATTATATATGTTCGCCCGTTTGTTGGATCGCGTGACAATCATCGTCTCCTCCATCCCGTCGCGGCTGTATGCCGACGATATCTCCTCTATCAGCTCCTCGCCGCCTATCTCGCGAACGTCGGCAAAGCCTTTCGTAAGGAGCTTGGGAAATACCTCCACCATGCCGCTGCGCAGGGCATCCCTCAGGCGGGTGGCGTTGAGCAGTATCCCCGAGTCTTCGCCCTGGCGTACCACCTGCGTCAGAGTGATCTCTTCCACCTGCAGGTTATAGCATCGGAGCACATCGGGGTTCAACGCAGGGCTTTCCGTCTGCATGACCGGAGGCAGCTGCGCCGTGTCGCCGATAAATATCAGCCTGCAGTCCACGCCCGAGTAGACATACTTTATCAGATCGTCCAGCAGCCGTCCGGAGCCGAAAACATTCGAGCCGCCGCCATCGTTGGCAACCATCGACGCTTCGTCGACGATAAACAGTGTGTCCCTGTGCTTATTGAATGAAAGCTCGAACCCCGTCATCTCGTTGGAGAACGACTTCTGGCGGTATATCTTCTTGTGGATCGTCAGAGCCTCCATGCCGGAATAGCTCGAGAAGACCTTGGCGGCCCTTCCCGTGGGAGCGAGCAGGACAACCTTCTGCTTCAGCTCGCACAGCGTCTTGACCATTGCGCCGACCAACGAAGTCTTCCCCGTCCCCGCGTATCCTTTCAACAGCAAAAGCCTGTCTGGCTCCGCAGAGACCAGGAAACCGGCAATCACGTTCAAGGCGGAAAGTTGGTCGTCTGTCATGTTATGCGGGAAATTCCGAGCAATCCGGCGACCTAAATAGCTATTTATCATTTTGCGTGCAATAATTTTAATGATGAAGGTATCGCATTTAATATTCTTGCTTACATTTGCCGGACGAAAATAATCAAAAAAAAAGCAATACGAACCATGAAAGTTACTTTGAAGATTTTATTAGCAGCCGCTGTTGTTATGTTGGTTTACTTGTGCTACAGAAGCATCATGACACCGATTGAGTTTAATAAGGAGAAGGATTTGCGCGAGAGTGCAATCAAGGCTCGCTTGATCGACATCCGTAAGGCTCAGATTGAGTACAAGAACGTGTACAAGACACATGCCGGCAGTTTTGCAGACTTGATTAAGTTCTTGAAGGAAGACAAGCTCCCGTTCTTGGTAAAGGAAGGTGTCTTGACTGACGAACAGTTGGAAAAAGGTATGACGGAGAAAGAAGCCGTGAAGAAGGGTTTGATCAAGCGTGATACCATTTGGGTGGTTGCAAAAGATACTTTGTTCGGTAAGGACTACAACGTTGATGATCTGGAGAACGTTCCCGGGGCAAATGTTAAGTTCTCGATGGATACTGCGACGCTGACTTCCGGCTCGGGTTACACAGTGAAAGTGTTTGAAGCAGGCGTTA
>CAVIFD010000022.1:4986-11044 GCA_963641545.1 bacterium
GTGTTCCTGATAAGTTGACTGCAAATAATTCCGAGAAATATATCATGTCCATCCGACTTCGGTCGGATGGACTTTCTTTTTCCGGATATTGTCCTTCGGAGAACGAGAGCTTCTTTTACAGGGATGTGGAGTTCGACCGCACGAAAGGTTATGTCCCTTCGCTGAAAGAGTTTTTCTTCGAGCACGAGTTTCTTGCCTATCCCTATAAACAGACGAACGTGGTGTTTGTGTCGCCACGGTATACGGTGATCCCGAGCGAGACGTTTGAAGAGAGACGGCAGGCGGACTTGATGAAATTCGTCTTTTCTTCCACTTCGGACCGAAGCCTAAGTAATACGCTGACGCGCGGGGGTGCAAATGTCGTGTTCGGGGTGGACGAGGAGGTGTACGGCTTCTGCGCACGTTCGCTGATCAATCCGGCGTTTGTTCATCACATTGCTCCTCAGCTCTCGTTGTGGAAGCAGCAGAGCAGGGGGCAGGTGTCCCGTCAGATGTATGTGGTGGTTCACCGGAAGATGATGGATGTGGCTTGCTTTGTCTGGGGGAAGCTGCTCTTCGTAAACACGTTCGAACATGATACGCCCGACGATATTCTGTACTATATATTATATGTATGGAAGCAGGTCGGCATGGACCAAGAGAAAGACCTTCTGCATATCTATGGAGGCGCATCGCTGCGCACGCGTATGACAACGATGTTGCAGAATTACATACAACACACCGCTCCGGCGGAATTACCTGTTGAGGCGTACCTGCAGGGTGCGGAGATGGTGCATGCCCCACTCGATTTGGCTGCTTTGTTGGTATGCGGATTATAAGCGGGATATACGGACATAGGCGTTTCAGTGTGCCGACATCTTTCAGTGCACGACCGACGACCGACTTTGCCAAGGAGAATCTTTTCAATGTGCTTGGCAACCTGACCGATCCGGAAGGAGCTGATGCCTTGGATCTGTTTGCCGGAACGGGAAGTATCTCCTTCGAGTTACTCTCAAGAGGATGCAGGAGTGTTACCGCAGTGGAAAAGAACAATGCCCATGCCTCGTTCATTGATAAGGTGGCAAAAGAGCTGAAGACCGATGCTCTCCGTCTGATTCGGGGCGATGTGTTCCGTTACCTGCGTTCAGCCCCACGACAAGGCTTCGATTTCATCTTTGCCGATCCGCCTTATGCGCTGAAGGAGCTGCCCGACGTGCCTGAGCTGGTCTTCGAAAACGACCTGCTGCGTGATGGAGGCATATTGGTGATGGAGCATCCGAAAGCGAACGACTTCTCCCATCTTCGCTACTTCAACCAACACCGCGCATACGGCTCGGTCAACTTCAGCATCTTCATCAAAGAGGAAAAACTTTAGAGAAGCGGCGAGAACAAACGCCAAAACGATTCGGCGAGCCGCATCTTTACGGGACGTTTCAACCAACGCGACGGGACTAACAGCTCACAGCTGTGCATATCGTCGAGAAACATCTGTTTCATCTGCATGGCAAAAGACTCGTCGTACACAAACGCGCTTATTTCGAAGTTGTGCTCGAAGCTGCGGAAGTCCATGTTTGCCGAACCGATACAGGTAAGCGCGTCGTCTGTGATCATCAGCTTGGAATGTAGAAATCCCGGATTGTAAAAGTAGACCTTCACGCCCGCCTTGACCATCTCGTCGATGAAAGAGTGTGTTGCCATATTCGCCGAACGGGTGTCGGAATGTTTGGGCAACATAAGCCGCACGTCGACACCGCCCAAAGCAGCAATCTGCAGTGTCTGATTCAGCCCTTCGGTCGGGAGGAAATAAGGCGTTTGTATGTAGATATATCTCTTCGCGTTGGCAATGGCGAAGATATAAGCCTGGAGCAGCGTGCGCCATTGCCCGACCGGACCGCTCGTCACTATCTGCATTATATTGCCGTCGTTGTACACCTCCGTCGGCGGATAAAAAAGCTTGTCGTTCAACAGCTTTTTGCTGACAACATACCAGTCTATCAGGAATGCCGATTGCAGTCCGTGCACTCCCTTTCCCACTATCCTGAAATGGGTGTCGCGCCAAACGCCCAATTCCGATCCTTTCTCGTAGCGGTCGGCAATGTTCATCCCGCCCATATAACCTACCCGCCCGTCGATGACAACAATCTTTCGGTGATTCCGGTAGTTGACCTTGCTGGTGAATACAGGAAATGCCACCTTCAGGAATGTGTAAACTTCCACACCGGCATCCTTCATCTCTTTAAAGAAACTGTTCTTCACCTTCCAGCAGCCGACATCGTCGTACAGCAACCGCACAGCAACGCCTTCCTTTGCTTTTGCTATCAATGCATCTTTGATACGCGTCCCGACCTCATCGTCGCAGAAGATGTAGTATTGTATATGTATATGATGCGTCGCATGCCGAATGTCGCTCAGCAGGTCTCTGAATTTATCCGCTCCGTTCGTGTAGGTCTTTATCTCGCTTCCGTAGAGCAGCGACGACTGGTTGTTATTGTTCAAGAGCGTAACCAAAGGCTGATACTGCTCGGGGACCGTACAGGCATCCGGCAGAAGCTTCCCGCTCTGCGGACGCTTCATGATGCGCTTGTATGTGCGGCGCGAAATGATACGTTGCTTCCTGTTGTCTTGCCCGAAGAAGAAATAGAACAACAGCCCGACGCCGGGAGCCAGCAACAGCACAATGACCCAAGGGATGGTCTTCAACGGATTTCTGTTCTCCGCAATGATGACCAGCACCAATCCCAGTATGGTGATTGAATACAGTAGGATGAATATTACTCCTACCACCCATTGTATGTGTATGACCGACAACATGACTATTGCTTTCGGCGGATAAAGGTAGTAAGTAATTTCCGTTTTTAAGCCTTTATTCATAGCTTTGCGGTGATTATCAGTGTTTCTAATACCACAAATACAAAAAACAATGAAAAGAAGGAACTTTATCCGAAGTGGAGCTTTGGCGATTGCCGGCTTCACCATTCTGCCCCGACACATTTTGGGCGGAACAAATTTCGTCGCACCCAGCGACCAAATCAACCTTGGTATTATCGGTTGTGGAGCGCAAGGACGATGGACTCTTGCCCCCGAGTTTGCCCGCCGAGCCAATCTGATTGCAGCGTCCGACTGCGAATCCCGTCAGTTGAATGCCATGCAGGAGATCGTTGAAAGAGAGACCAAGAAAGCGAAAGGGCAGGTGTACAAAGGTTTCAAGCAGTATGCCGACTACCACGAGCTGCTAAGCCGCAGCGACATCGACGGTGTGATCATCGCAACGCCGGACCATTGGCATGCAGTGCATACGATTGAAGCCTGCCGTGCCGGCAAGGATGTGTATGTGGAGAAGCCTATGTCGCACAGCATCGAAGAGGGACGTGCCATGGCTGATGCCGTTGCGAAGTATGGTCGTGTGTTGCAGGTGGGCAATATGCAGCGTTCGTGGCGAAACTTCCGCCATGCCTGCGAGCTGGTTCGCAACGGGTATATCGGCGAGATAAAAGAAGTGAAGGTCTCTGTCGGACCTCCTCCCGTGAAATACAATCTGCCTACACAGCCGGTGCCTAAGACCCTGAACTGGGACATGTGGATCGGTCCGGCTCCGATGAACGACTACAACGAGGAGCTGGCACCGCCTATGGAACGGAACATATTTCCCAACTGGCGTAACTATCGCGAGTACGGCGGTGGTATGATTTGCGACTGGGGTGCCCACATGTTCGACATTGCCCAGTGGGCTTTGGGCATGGACGATTCAGGTCCGATCGAGTTTACACCTCCCGATGAAAGTGAACTGCGCCCGCTCACCATGCGTTATGCAAACGGCACAATCATGACGCACGAGCATTTCCGTAAAGCCGACGGCAATGCTGTCCGCTTCATCGGCTCGGACGGAGTGATCGACATCAGCCGCAGTTTCTTGGATACAATACCCGCAAAACTGCAGGATGAGGTTATTGGCGACGACAAGATCAAGCTGTACAAGAGCGACGACCACTACAACGATTTCCTTACGGCAATGAAAACGCGCAAGCAACCGCTCAGCACAGTGGAGATAGGTCACCGCACAGCTTCCCTTTGCCACATCGTCAATCTATGCTACGAATTCAACCGCAAGCTGACTTGGAATCCGGAAAAAGAAGAGTTCTTCTTCGACGACGAAGCCAACAAGCGGAGAGGAAATCCGATACGCAAGCCGTATAGCATAGAGGTGTAACAGCATACATATAATAAAGGAAGGGCTGCATTGTATCCACCCCACAGGGGTTACAATGCAGCCTCGTTTTTTGACCCTTTTTTTCGAGAGGGCTAGCCCTTTTCCCTAAAAGGGTTAGCCCTTTCGGGCAAAAGGGCTAGCCCTCCGGTTTTTTGAAAGAGCTGACTCTTTCAGTCAAAAGAGTTAACTCTCTGTTTTTGGCATGCCCGGAAGAGCAATGTCTGACGGGTGCAGCCTACTTTTCGGACCGGTGTACCGTGAGCTGCGGGAACGGGAATCCGATACCTTCGGCGTTGAACCGCGCGTAGATGGCTTTGTTGGTGTCGAAGAATACATCCCAGTAGTCCGCCGTATTCACCCACACACGAACAGTTATGTTGACGCTGCTGTCTGCCAATGCGCCGAGGGCAATGAAAGGAGCAGGGTCTTTGAGGATGCGTCCGTCGGCTGCCAAAACAGATTCGATGACGCTCTTCACATGCTCGTAGTCGCTGCCGTAATCCACACCGAACGTCCAGTCAACACGGCGTGTAGGCTCTTTCCCGATGTTCGTGATAACTCCGCTGCTCAGCGAGCCGTTCGGGATGAAGACATCCTTGTTGTCCACCGTAATCAAAACGGTGTGGAATATCTGTATCTCACGCACCGTACCTTCCGTGCCCTGTGCCACGATATAGTCGCCCACCTTAAAGGGCTTGAAGAGCAGGATGAGCAATCCGCCGGCGAAGTTCGACAGATTACCGCTCAGTGCCATGCCGACAGCTACACCGGCAGAAGCAAGCAGTGCGGCAAACGAAGTTGTCTGCACGCCAAGCGCACCGACAACGGAGATAATCAGAAGAACCATCAACGTGACATTCACCAGACTTCCGATGAACGTCTTCAGCGAAGGCTCGAAATCGTGTCTTTCCAATACTCGGCGAACTATCCGGTTGATCAGCCTGATGACAAACCGCCCTACGGTAAATACAATGACAGCTTTGATAAGCGTCCAACCCAAATGGCCTCCCTGCTCAATCAGCGAGTTGACCAATCCCTCCAGTCGCGAACCGGAATCCAATACATCCAATAACATCATACTCTGTCGTTTTTTTTAGTGAAACATCATGTGCTTATAAAGTGTGGCGAAGGTATAAATTCTTTTTATCCGTCCGACGAGGGGGATATATTTACGTAGTTTTGCCCGCATAAAGCAAAAGACAAACGCAATATGATAAGATCCCTGCTGCTTTCCATCGTTCTCTTTCTCGCGATATTCTCCGCCTCGGCACAGTCGTATGAAGAGCTGATTGACAAGAGTTACGACTTCATCGAGAAGAACGACCTCATCTCTGCGGAAGAGAGTCTGCGCTCTGCCATGCGCAAAGAGCCGGGTAATCCTATGAACTACGCGCTGCTGTCGAACCTCGGCAGCATCCAACGCAGGCAGGGGAAACTAAAAGAGGCTTTGCTGTCGTACACTGCCGCGCTGAGCGGACATCCCGACAACCCGACAATCCTTGAAAACCGTGCATCTCTATACACCGAGCTGGGCGAAACGGAGAAAGCCCTCAGCGACTACAACGCGCTGCTTATTGCCGCACCGACCAACGAAGAGGCTCTCTATTGCCGCGGACTGATATATATCCAAAAGAAAAACTACGTGTGGGCAGAGCAGGACTTCGACCGTATCATGGAGATCAACGAGAAGTCGGTCCGCGCACGGCTCGGGCATGCCATCCTGGAGAAGATGCGGGGCAACTACACCGAGAGCGAACGTATCTTCAATTACCTTATCAGCCAAATGCCGCGCGACTGGATCTTGTATGAAGGCAGAGCCGACCTGTATTTCATGATGGGAAAGAACGCCCGTGCCATGGCAGACATCAACAA